>NZ_JBVAYM010000032.1:0-21227 GCF_055420025.1 Traorella sp. mt218 | reverse complement strand
AGGAAACGGTACAGACTACATGGAAACAATCGAACAGCAGGCAAAGCTCACAGAAAAGCATGAAATGATTATCAAACAGCAGACGACCCCTGCAAAAGATTTGGTGGAAAGTTAGGAGTGATAAAAAATGTGGGTATTATTAAAAGACTTCCTGCTGGTATCTATGGGAATGGGTATCGGCGTAGTCTTGATGTGTATTTTGAATGTCGGCAAAGAAGCTGACTATGAAATGAAACAATTAAAAGAAAGCGAGGACAATTAAATGAATTTCGGACAAAATTTGTATCAATGGTTTTTATCAAATGCACAGAGCTTGGTGCTTATGTCGATCGTGGTTATCGGTATCTACTTAGGTTTCAAGCGTGAGTTTTCCAAACTTATCGGCTTCTTGGTAGTTGCCTTAATTGCTGTCGGCTTGGTATTCAATGCTGGCGGTGTGAAAGATGTACTGTTAGAGCTGTTCAATAAGATTATCGGTGCATAAAATATTGAAATTATCTTTAATTGCAGAGCAAAAAATGATATGATAATATAAAATCTTTCATAAAAACAAAATACATTCTTTCGTGCTTTTTAAGATTTTTACTGTATCATTTTATTTAAAATTACTGTGAAAGGACGATTACTATGTTATCTACAATTTATGCTTTGCTATGTATTATAGTTCCTTGTTCCTTATACCAGCTTATCATTTGCAAGCGTCAAAACAAAAAACAAGAAAACAAAACAATTCATTTTGTATGGGTATATATTTTTCTGTTATATATCTACTTGACGTTCTCTGTTGCAGGTATAGGTAGTATTTGGGATATTGGACATTATGATACGATTATAAGATTAGAGGAAATCAATTTATTACCGTTTCAGTCTGAGGGGATAATGACTTATGTTTTAAATATTATAATGTTTTTACCTCTGGGCTTTTTAATTCCTTTAATTTGGAAACGATACAGAAATCCTCTGAAAATTTTTATGATAGGCTTCGGTTTTTCATTATCCATTGAACTTTGCCAGTTATTCAATCGGAGAAATACAGATATTGATGATTTAATGATGAATACGCTAGGGGCAGTTATTGGATATTTTATTTGGAAATTGACAAAAAGGTTATTTAAAAATATTAACCATAAATCTATTTCTCTTTCTAAACTAGAACCTATTGTATATTTAACTCTTGCAGTTTTAGGAGAATTTCTATTATTCAACTGGAGAATTTTTCTCTAGTGCTAACAAAAATATTTACACAAAAAGCAGTTAGTCTTAGGATTGACTGCTTTTTTCTTACCTAAAATTTCAGATTGGAGTGATTACATGAACGATATTTTTAGGGATATGCAGGCAAACGTCGGCTGTGATTATCTTTCTGACCTGCCCTCTTACAAGCGTAAGGTGTGGCAGGAAATGAAACGGCTGAACCCTGCCGACTATGAAGAAAGACAGTTAGAAGATTTTTCTAACTATGTGTTTGGTATGTCGTACCAGACCATAAAAGATGTGATGAAGCAACAGAAAGGACGTGAGGAACAATGCAGGAAACAAGGGTGCTGGTGGAAACGAGAGGAACAACTGGCGAAGAAACAATATCATACTGGTTTGAACTGCCGATAGATGTTGCCGAGTTTGAAGAAAAGCTAGGTATCGGTGCAGAAAGTCAAGATTACCGTATTATCGAAAAGGTGTTGCCTTATGCTGATGAAGTCCACGAACATACAAGCGTGTACCAGCTCAACGAATTAGATTTTATGTACCGCCAGCTTTCAAGTGATATGCAGGAAGAATATGTATCACTACTTACGGTGTTTGAAAATTTAGAAGCACTTTATATTTGCAGGAATGTGATTACGGTTTATCCCAACTGCAAAAGCATGATAGATGTTGCAAAGCAAAAGCTGATGAACGACCCGACGTTCAAACATTTATCCGAGGACTGTCAAGCCTACTATTTTGACTTTGAAGCCTATGCTTCTCACTTGCAGGAACACGGGAAATTTTTAGTAACAGAACACGGTATCTTTGAACTGCCAGAGTAGGAAATGAGGTGGTGCTTATGATTGATGATATGGCGGTTTACATTGCTAATCTTGGCAAATACAATGAGGGCTATTTAGTCGGTGCTTGGTTCACATTTCCTATTGACGAGGAAGATGTAAAAGAAAAAATCGGCTTGAATGAACAGTATGAGGAATACGCTATCCATGATACCGACAACTTCCCTATTGCGATTGGCGAGTATGTTTCCATTGAAGAACTGAACTCTATGTATGAAATGATAGAGGAACTTCCCGACTATATCGTAGAATGTCTGGACGAATTTATCAGCCACTACGGGACGCTGGAAGAAGTCGTGGAACACAAGGACGATATTTATTATTATCCCGACTGTGAAACCATGACAGACGTTGCCTATTACTACATAGACGAATTGCAGGCACTTGGGGATATTCCACCCAGCTTACAGAATTACATTGACTATGAAGCCTACGGGCGAGATTTGGATATGGGCGGTTGCTTCATTGAAACAAGCCGAGGTATGTGCGAGATACCATATTAACGCTGGAAGATCAGCAACAAGCATTGTTGCTACTGACAGCGTATTTCTCTTTTAAGGGACAGTCTGAAACATGGCTGTCCTTTCCATTTAGAAACTTACGAAAGGAGCTGAAAGAACTTGAAAAAGATTAAATCTTATACGGGTATCTGGAACGTGGAAAAAGTCTTGTATGCAATCAATGACTTTAACTTACCCTTTCCCGTTACCTTTACACAGATTACATGGTTTGTGATTACAGAATTTATCATCATTCTGTTTGGGGATATGCCCCCACTTTCCATGATTGAGGGAGCATTTCTCAAATACTTCGGTATTCCCGTTGCTCTCACTTGGTTTATGTCGCAGAAAACCTTTGACGGAAAGAAGCCGTACAGCTTTTTGAAATCACAGATAACCTATGCCCTGCGACCAAAAATCACTTATGCAGGAAAAGCCGTAAAACTGCATAAGCAGACCTTGAATGAAACAATCACGGCAGTAAGGAGTGTGAACTATGTTCCCGATAAAATATATTGACAATAACCTTGTCTGGAACAAGGACAATGAGGTGTTCGCCTACTATGAGCTGATACCGTACAACTATTCTTTCTTATCCGCAGAGCAGAAATTTATTGTGCATGACAGCTTTCGACAGCTTATCGCACAGTCCCGTGAGGGTAAAATTCATGCCTTGCAGATTGCCACGGAAAGCTCCATACGAAGTATGCAGAAACAGTCAAAGAAACTGGTAACTGGAAAATTAAAGGAAGTTGCTTACCAGAAGATAGACGAACAGACCGAAGCGTTAGTATCTATGATTGGGGACAATCAAGTGGACTACCGCTTTTTTCTTGGCTTTAAGCTCATGGTTACGGAAGAACAGCTCAATCTGAAGAACATCAAAAAATCGGCGTGGCTGACGTTCACGGAATTTCTCCATGAAGTGAACCACACGCTGATGAATGATTTTGTTTCCATGCCGAATGATGAAATCAACCGTTACATGAAAATGGAAAAGTTACTGGAAAATAAAATCTCCCGTCGCTTTAAGGTGCGTCGCTTGGAAATCAACGATTTTGGGTATCTCATGGAACATCTTTACGGCAGGGACGGTATCGCCTATGAAGATTATGAGTACCAGCTACCAAAGAAAAAATTGAACAAAGAAACGCTGATAAAATACTACGACCTTATCCGTCCGACAAGGTGTGTGATTGAAGAAAGCCAGCGATATTTACGCTTGGAACATGAGGACAAGGAAAGTTATGTGTCCTATTTTACCGTCAATGCGATTGTCGGCGAGCTTGATTTTCCGTCAAGTGAAATCTTCTATTTCCAGCAACAGCAATTCACATTCCCCGTTGATACTTCTATGAATGTAGAAATCGTGGAAAATCGAAAAGCATTAACGACAGTCCGCAACAAGAAAAAGGAATTGAAAGACCTTGACAATCACGCTTATCAAGCAGGAAGTGAAACCAGCTCAAATGTGGTGGACGCATTAGACAGCGTGGACGAACTGGAAACGGACTTAGACCAGAGCAAAGAAAGTATGTATAAGTTAAGCTACGTGATACGGGTGTCTGCACCCGATCTTGACGAGCTGAAACGCCGTTGTGATGAAGTCAAGGACTTTTACGACGACCTCAATGTAAAGCTGGTGCGTCCTGCTGGGGATATGCTGGGGCTTCATTCTGAATTTTTACCTGCCAGCAAGCGATATATCAATGACTACGTGCAGTATGTAAAATCAGATTTCTTGGCAGGTCTTGGTTTTGGTGCGACACAGCAGTTAGGGGAAACTACGGGTATCTATATGGGCTATTCCGTTGATACGGGAAGAAATGTGTACCTGCAACCGTCCCTTGCCAGTCAAGGTGTGAAAGGCACAGTTACCAACGCTTTAGCTTCTGCTTTTGTCGGTTCGCTTGGCGGTGGAAAATCGTTCTGTAACAATCTTCTGGTATATTATGCGGTGCTGTTTGGCGGTCAAGCAGTCATTTTAGACCCCAAAGCCGAGAGAGGCAACTGGAAAGAAACACTCCCAGAAATCGCCCATGAAATCAATATCGTAAACCTTACCAGCGACAAGGACAATGCAGGACTTCTTGACCCATTCGTGATTATGAAGAATGTAAAAGACGCTGAAAGTCTGGCAATCGACATCTTGACATTCCTTACGGGTATTTCTTCTAGGGACGGCGAAAAATTCCCCGTACTTCGTAAGGCGGTGCGTTCCGTTACCCAAAGCGAAAAAGGAGGACTGTTACACGTCATTGAAGAATTGCGAAAAGAAGATACACCAGTATCAAGAAATATCGCAGACCATATCGACAGTTTTACGGACTATGATTTTGCACACCTGCTGTTTTCGGACGGTACGGTAGAAAATGCTATCAGTCTGGATAATCAGCTCAATATCATTCAAGTAGCCGACCTTGTACTGCCAGATAAAGATACCACTTTTGAGGAATACACGACCATTGAATTATTGTCGGTGTCTATGCTGATTGTGATTAGTACCTTTGCCCTTGATTTTATCCATTCGGACAGAAGCATTTTTAAGATTGTAGACCTTGACGAAGCGTGGGCGTTCTTAAATGTGGCACAAGGAGAAACGCTCTCTAACAAGCTGGTTCGTGCTGGACGAGCTATGCAGGCAGGCGTGTATTTCGTTACACAATCTTCTGGGGACGTGGCAAAGGAAAGTCTGAAAAACAATATCGGCTTGAAGTTTGCCTTTAGAAGCACAGATATAAACGAGATAAAGCAGACCTTAGAGTTTTTCGGTATCGACAAGGACGACGAGAACAACCAGAAACGCTTGCGTGATTTGGAGAACGGACAATGCTTATTGCAGGACTTATACGGGCGTGTGGGTGTAGTACAGATACATCCCGTCTTTGAAGAACTGCTACACGCCTTTGATACCAGACCGCCCGTACAGAGAAATGAGGTGGAGTGATGAAAGAAAGGATAAAAGGTGCGTTCACAAAAAAGAAGATTTTCCACTTTCTCAAAATGGCTCTGTTTGTCGTGGCACTCTCCCTTATCCTGCTTTCACTTCTGGGGACGGTGGCTCATGCGACGGGGCTTGTGGACGATACCATAAACACAGAAAATCTTTACTCAAAATATCCCCTTTCCAACTACCAGCTTGATTTTTATGTAGATAATAGCTGGTCGTGGCTTCCGTGGAACTGGCTGGACGGGATTGGAAAATCGGTACAGTACGGGCTTTACTGCATTACCAACTTTGTCTGGACGATAAGCCTTTATTTGAGCAATGCCACGGGCTATGTGGTGCAGGAAGCCTATAAATTAGACTTCATTAACGATATGGCAGACAGTATCGGAAAGAGCATACAGACCCTTGCAGGTGTTACGGCAAACGGTTTTTCCAGCTCTGGCTTCTATGTTGGTTTTCTGCTTCTCATTATCTTAGTGGTGGGACTTTATGTTGCCTATACGGGACTGATAAAACGGGAAACAAGCAAAGCACTTCACGCCGTTATCAACTTTGTGGTGGTATTCGTGTTGTCTGCTTCATTTATTGCCTATGCTCCCGATTACATCAAAAAGATAAATGAGTTTTCATCAGACATCAGTACCGCTTCACTTGACTTGGGAACAAAAATCATGCTCCCCAACTCTGACAGCGAGGGCAAGGACAGCGTGGACTTGATACGGGACAGCTTATTTTCCATTCAAGTGGAACAGCCGTGGTTACTCTTACAATTCGGGAACAGCAACGCAGAGGAAATCGGGACAGACCGTGTGGAAGCTCTCGTATCGGCAAGCCCAGAGGACGAGGACGGCAAGACCAGAGAGGAAGTCGTGAAAACAGAAATCGAGGATAACGACAATAACAATCTGACGATACCGCAGGTGGTAAACCGTTTAGGTATGGTGTTCTTCCTCTTGTTCTTCAACTTAGGTATCACGATATTTGTATTCTTGCTTACGGGCATGATGTTATTTAGCCAGATACTTTTTATTATCTTCGCTATGTTCCTGCCTATTAGTTTCTTGCTCTCTATGATACCGAGCTATGAAAGCATGGCAAAGCAGGCAATCGTAAGGGTATTTAATACCATAATGACACGGGCAGGAATAACGCTCATTGTAACGGTGGCGTTCAGTATTTCCAGTATGTTTTATAACATATCTACGGACTATCCGTTTTTCATGGTGGCGTTCTTGCAGATAGTGTGTTTCGCTGGTATCTACATGAAGCTGGGCGACTTAATGAGTATGTTCTCTTTGAATGCTAACGACAGTCAAAGCATGGGACGCAGGATTTTCCGCAGACCGTATCTGTTTATGCGACATAGGGCTAGGCGTATGGAACACCGTATTGCAAGGGCAGTAAGTGCTGGCGGTATTTCGGGTGGTGTGGCTGGTGCGGTGGCTGGAAGTGCCGTTGCTGGCAAACGAGCGGAAAGAAAAAATACAGCTTCTAAAGAAAATCGGGGCAATACCACTTCCAGCATGGGACAGCGAGCAGGCTCAAAGGTGGGTGCTGTCTTAGATACGAAAAATAAAGTGAAAGACAAGGCAAATGCTGTCAAAGAAAACATCAAGGATATGCCGACACAGACCGCTTATGCGGTATATTCCGCAAAGGAAAAGGCAAAGTCCAGCGTATCAGATTTCAAGCGTGGCATGGTGCAGGAACAGAAGTCCAGACAGACGGGACGATTGGAAAAGCAGGAACAGCATAGACAAAATATCGCTGACAAGCGTATGGAGCTTCAAAAAGCACAAGAAGCTAGGCAGGCACAGCGAAAGGCTGACGGATCAGCGACAACGGGAGCTACCCGTCCCCATGAGCGACCAGCCACAGCTTCAACCATTCCAAAGCCGAGTACAGAAAAAACGCAGGAAATCAAACGCCCTGCCACAGCGACCACTTCAAAAGCAAGCGAGCCAGTCAAGACAAGTGTTATCAAAGAGCGTCCGTTATCTTCTGGTGCTTCTGATAGAAAAGCGTCCCAGCCTATACAGCCAGCACATAGGCAGAATGTAGAAAAAGTGGTATCGCAGGAAACACACCAGAATTACAAAGCAGAGCGTACCACAAAGGCACAGACCTTTGAACAATCAAAGCGTACAACGGAACATACCGAAAAGAACCGTAACCTTGTAATGAAGAAAGGACAGAAGAAAAAATGAAACTGAAACATATCGCTCTTATTGGCAGTCTGTTTCCTATCCTCTTTTCTCTGGTGCTGTTCTTTGGTGTCCTCATTAGTGCGGACAGCGACGACGAAAACAGCAACTTTTCTTCTGGCATTACGGTTATGAATTTATCCGCAGAAGTTTTGAAACATCAGCCTATGGTGGAAAAATACGCCAGAGAAAACGGTATCTCCGAGTATGTCAATGTGCTACTTGCTATCATTCAAGTAGAAAGTGGCGGTACGGCAGAAGATGTTATGCAGAGTTCGGAAAGTTTGGGACTACCACCCAACTCTTTAGATACCGAAAGTTCAATCAAGCAGGGGTGTAAATATTTTGCGTCCCTGCTTTCTTCCTGCCAAAATCAAGGTATCGACGACTTGAATGTAGCGATACAGTCCTATAATTATGGCGGTGGTTATGTGGGATATGTGGCAGGAAAAGGAAAGAAATATACCTTTAATCTTGCAGAGAGCTTCGCCCGTGAGAAATCGGGTGGAAAGAAAGTAACCTACACCAACCCGATAGCCGTTGCAAAGAACGGGGGCTGGCGGTATGGCTATGGAAATATGTTCTATGTGGAATTAGTCAATCAGTATTTAACTGTTCCGCAGGTATCGGGAGAGCTGGCACAAAAGGTAATGAATGAAGCGTTAAAATATCAAGGCTGGAAATATGTGTATGGCGGTAGCAATCCCAACACTTCCTTTGACTGCTCGGGACTGACGCAATGGTGTTATGGAAAAGCTGGTATCTCCTTACCGAGAACAGCACAAGCACAATATGACGCTACCCAACATCTTCCGCTTTCGCAGGCAAAGGCTGGGGACTTGGTGTTTTTCCATTCTACCTATAACGCTGGTACTTATGTAACGCACGTTGCAATTTATGTAGGGAATAACCAGATATATCATGCAGGCGACCCGATAGGATATGCAGACCTAAGTAGTAGTTACTGGCAACAGCACTTAATCGGTGCAGGACGAGTAAAACAATAGAAAGGACTTGAAAATATGTTTAAGAAGAATAAGAAACAGACAGAAACTATCAAAGAACCAAAAGAAAAAAAGGTGCGTACTGTTAAGGTAGGCACACATAAGAAAACCGTGATTGCGTTGTGGGTGGTGCTTATCGCAAGCGTGAGCTTTGGAGTGTATAAGAATTTTACTGCTATCGACCAGCACACGACCCACGAAAAAGAAATCATTGAACTTCGCTTGCAGGACACCAACGGGATAGAAAATTTCGTGAAGAATTTTGCGAAGTCCTATTACACATGGAATAACAGTAAAGAAGCGATTGAATCAAGGACGCAGGCAATCAGCGGTTATCTGACAAAGGAATTGCAGGACTTGAATGTGGATACCATTAGAACCGATATACCGACCAACTCCACAGTTACAGATGTGATTGTGTGGAGTATCGAACAATCGGGAACGGACACTTTTTCTGCTACCTACGAAGTAGATCAGCAGATAAAAGAGGGAGAACAGACAAGCAATGTGAAAGCAACCTATATGGTAAAAGTCCATGTGGAGGCTGACGGGGATATGGTAATCGTTCAGAACCCTACCCTTGCACCAGCAATCGAAAAATCAGACTATGAGCCTAAGACACCAGAAGCAGACGCAAGTGTAGACGCTGATACTGTAAACGACGCTACCGCATTTCTGGAAACATTCTTTAAGCTGTACCCAACAGCCACAGAAAAAGAACTTGCCTATTATGTATCTGGTAATGTACTTGAACCTATCGGCAGGGACTACCTTTATTCTGAATTGGTAAACCCTATCTTCACAAAGGACGGGGACAATGTGAAAGTCAAGGTTGCCGTGAAATTCCTTGATAATCAGACAAAGGCGACGCAGGTGTCGCAGTATGAGCTTGTGCTACATAAGGATAGTAACTGGAAGATTGTAGGATAAATGATATAGCGTGCATTTCCTATCAGATTTGCACGCTTTTACAAAACGACAAGAAAACTGTGCAAAAATATTGACTTGTAATGACCGAATGCTATAATATAAATGACAAGTGTACTTGGTATTATTTGAAAGGAGCGTTATATAATGGATAAAGAAAAAATACTATCACAAAACAAAAAAGAGAATCTATATCTTGATGAATACGAAAAACATATTAAACTTCAAGGGAAATCTTTTGGCTTAATGTTTGTTTTATTTATCTGCATTTTAATTCTTTTCATTAAAGCAGTTTGTAAAGAACCTTACTATGACATAATGACAATTATTGGGTCTGTGGCATTTGGCTCTATGGGTTATGAAGCACATATTTCAAAAAATAAATCCAAATTTGTTATTGCTTTATTCTTTCTTCTATTTATGGGGTATTACTTTTATAAATTTTTAATGGTAGGTTTATAGAATGGACGAACATTTAATTTTGCGAAACAGATTAAAAACTGTACGAAAAGAAAAAAAATTATCACAAACAGAATTAGCTGAACTAGTCGGGGTTTCTCGGAATACAATTAGTTCTATTGAAACTGGACAATTTAATCCAACAGCAAAATTGGCATTAGTGCTTTGTATAGCTTTAGATAAAAAATTTGAAGAATTATTTTATTTTGATTAAAGGAGAGAACAATTATGGAATTAGAGGAATTGATTGTTGAAATAGTTATAGGATTGTTTTTACTTTTTACATCTTATCAAATAGGAATAAAAGAGAATATTACTTTATTACATGGTTATCATTATACACAACTTGACCCTAAAGATAAAAAGGTGTTTACAAAAAAAATAGGAATAGGCACTTTACTGGTTAGTATTGGTATTCTTGTTATCCCGATTATCAATTTAATCTCTCATTCTGAATTAGGCTATTACATAGGTCTTATTTTGATTGTTGTAGGAGTGTTTTATATCATATTCATCATTGTAAAATACAACGGAAAACTTATTAGCTTTAAAAAGTAGAATTGAGGTATGAATATGATAGGACTGAACAAAAGAGATATAAAAAAGGCATTGAAAGCTGGTGCAAAGGCTGGCGGTGTATCATTGGCTGATGTTCGGGCGGATATAGAAGCTACGATTGATGAAGCTATTAACAGCACCGACCCAGAAGTGCAGGCAAATTTCAAAAAGTATTTTGGAAATAAACGCCCTACACCAGAGGAATACATTTATACCATTACGAAAAAGACAAAGGTAAAATTATAATAAAAGGGTCGTGGAAATGTTTCACAGAATTGTGATCTGCATTATCACGGCTCTTTTACTCTCTGTTTACTTTCAAAACTGTAAGTGTAATTGAATACTGCCCTTGCTATAATTTAATTGTATTCCAAAACAAATAAATGTGGCAGGAAGAAAGGAGCGATTTTTAATGGAACACATTTTAAATTTAGAGCAAGTAAAAAAATACTACGGGGGTAATTCTGGAAATATCACAAAGGCAGTAGACGGTATTTCTATGTATGTAGACAAGGGCGAATTTGTCGCAATCATGGGAGCTAGTGGTTCTGGAAAGACTACCCTATTAAACTGTATCTCTACGATTGATACTGTAACCAGTGGACACATTACAGTCAATAATCAAGATATTACAAAAATCAAGGATAAAGATTTTGCTGATTTCAGACGTGAAAATCTAGGGTTCATTTTTCAAGATTTCAACCTTTTAAATACTTTAACGATTGAAGAAAACATTTCTTTGTCATTGGTAATCAACAAACGGAACCCTGCTGATATTGAAAAAAGAGTTCATGCTATCGCCGATAAATTGGGTATTCGTGATATTTTATCGAAATTTCCTTATGAAGTTTCTGGCGGACAAAAACAGCGTTGTGCTTGTGCTAGAGCCTTAATCAATGAACCGAAACTGATTTTAGCTGATGAACCGACGGGAGCTTTGGACTCAAAAGCTTCCAGATTGTTGCTGGAAACAATGGCTGACATCAATAAGAAAATGCAGGCAACTATTTTGATGGTAACACATGACCCGTTTAGTGCGTCTTTCTGTGAACGTATTTTGTTCTTGAAAGACGGTAAAATATTCAATGAAATCTTCAAAGGAGAAAAAAACAGAAAAGACTTCTTCAATGAAATACTGGATATATTAACCTTGCTTGGAGGTGAAGTGGGAAATGTTAGGTAAGTTAGCGTATAGAAATACAAAAAGAAATATTAAAGATTATATGATTTATCTGATAACCGTTACTGTTTCCTTTTCTCTTATATTTGCTTTTAATTTGGTGGCAAGTTCTGATGAAATTGTAAAGTTATGTTCCAGTATGGATGCATTTAAGAATTCATTGTTCGCTGTAAATATCCTTATTGTTTTTGTGATATGCTTTTTGATTAACTATACAACGAAATTTATGTTTGAAAAGAGAAGTAAAGAGTTAGGAACATATATGCTTCTTGGCATTGAGAAAAAAGAAATTGCCCACTTAGTTGTAATTGAAAATATACTGTTGGGAATTTTAGCAATTGTATTAGCTATTCCTATTGGCTTTTTATTCAGCCAGTTTGTGTCGTTAGTAATTGTAAACTTACTGGGTATTCCAAAAACTCTCTTTATTTCTTTGAATTTCGTTTCTATTGGACTATTGATAATTTATTTTTTAACTATTTATGTTTTGGTTTTACTTAATCTATTAAGAAGAATAAGTAAAATGACGATACGTGATTTTCTTTATTTTGATAAACAAAATGAAAAGAAAATGTTCCGTGACAGTAAAAAAAGAAATGTCATTTTTGTCTTAAGTATTATTCTTGGTGTGATTTCTCTTTTTCTCTGGAATTCACGTTGCACTATGGATAACTTTAATAAGCAAGAAACACTTACCTATTTAATGGTAAGCGTAATCATGTTGATTATCAGCATTTATGGTATATCTACAACTTGTGCAGATATGTTCTTGACTGTTTTGTTAAAGAATAAAAAAATGAAATATCAAAATGACAATCTGTTTGTAGCAAGAACATTTGCTTCTAAAGCAAGAACAATGAGCTTCACATTTGGTACATTGTCTATGTTGATTTTAACTTCACTGCTGGCTCTGAATTATTCTAGTATCAACAAAGCTTCGTATGATATCAGCGTAAATTTAAATGCACCATATGATGTACAACTCTTTGATGATAAGCAGGTATTTGATGAATATATTCGAGTAATTGAAGAAGAATATACGATTGATAATACCATTGAGTACGACATTTATAAAGAGCCGAATCATCAGGTACAAAATTTCTTCCAATCAGAATATTATGATTTTGACCCAGTCTTGAAGTTAAGTGATTATAATAGGTTACTAGAATTAAGAAAGATGCCGTTGCTTTCTTTAAATGATAACGAATACTATATAGTTACAAATAGCAAGTTTGCATATGAGGTTGAAGATAACAAAGACATTGAAACTATAACAGTAGCAAATAAAAATTTGAAATTAAAAGGATATGACACTAAGTCTTATTGGAACTCTATAACTAATACTGGCAGATTTGTTGTTGTACTTCCAGATAAATATGTTCAAGGACTTGAAGTATCAGAAAATCATTTGATTATAGATACAAAAGAAGAAACAGATGCAGAATTAGAAAACAAGATAAAAGAAGATATGCAACATCAATTAGTAAAGGTTGATGAAAATGGAGAAATAAATGACGAATCGTATAGAGTAAATGTAAGAGGTGCAGAAATAGAACAACAAAAAGCAATGGTTGCAATAGTAGCCAGTCTGTTTATGTACATTGCATTTATTTTGATTTCCGCAGTAGGGACAATTTTGGCAGTTCAATCATTGAGCGACTCTACTAAATACAAATATCGCTACTTGACCTTGCGAAGATTAGGAATAAATGATAAGTCGCTATTTAAGACAATCAGAAAACAATTATTGATATTATTTTGTGTCCCTGCAATATCAGCAATATTATGTTCTTTTGTGATGATGTCGTCATTGAATAATGTGTATCAACAAATTTTGGGAGATAAACACCTTTATCTAATCTACTTTGGCTTGAATTTAATTATCTTCTTCCTAATTTATAGTATTTACTGGATTGCAACGTATATTGGTTTTAAACGAAATATCAACGAGGAGAGTTAGACTTTTCTAGCTCTCCTGCTGTGAAATTATTATAATGATAAATCAAGGGGGTGTTGAAATGAGAATAGCAATTATCGAAGATGATGAAATCACTCGTTTGGAGCTTTCTAAATTATTGAACACACAAGGATATGAAACAGTTTTATTGACTGACTTTGGAAACCTGACAGATGAATTAAAGCAATATTCCATAGAACTGGTTCTGCTTGATATTAACCTGCCGTATGAGAATGGCTATGAAGTATGCAGGAAAATAAAACAAGTCATGCCAGTACCGATTATCTTTGTAACAAGCAGAGATACAAATGCTGACGAATTGAAAAGTATTCAAGTGGGTGGGATTGACTTCATAACAAAGCCGTATGACACGCTTATTCTTCTTGAGAAGATCAAGCGTGCATTGCAGTTGTCAAACCCGAATAATTTCCGTGAGCTTGTCAAAAAAGATTGTACCCTTGATTTACATTTATCCATTTTGAAGTATCAAGAGCAAAGCATTGAACTGACAAGAAATGAATTTCGTATTTTGTACTACTTCTTTATGAACGAAGATAAAGTTATTAGCAAAGAAGAACTATTGGAAAAGCTGTGGAATGACAAATATTATATAGACGAAAATGTATTATTGGTTAATATGACCCGTCTAAAAAAGAAAATGAAAGAAATCGGTATTGTTCATTTATTGGAAAATATACGAGGAAAGGGTTGGAAACTGTGAGTTTTTTTACATTCTTAGAAGAAAAAATAACAGAGATATTGTTTCAGCTTTTCTTTCTTGCCGTAGTAGCATTTCTCTTGATTTTCTACGGTGTAGATACGCTGTTTGTTGTATCGTTGGTAATTCTGTTCATCAGCATACAAGGGCTTTTTCAATGGTGTTTGTATCGGAAGAAACGTAACGTTTCACAACATATTATTGATTTAGTAGACGGACTGGAAGAAACCTATTATATTGCAGACGTTTTACCAAAGCCAAAAGAATTTCAAAATAAAGCCTATTGCTACGCACTAAAAAAAGCCTGCAAATCTATGAATGATGAAATCGGCAAAATCACAGAGGAAAAGCAGGACTATCAAGAATATGTGGAAAGTTTCGTCCATGAAATTAAAATACCGATAGGAGCATTGTCTTTGACGTTTGACAATACAAAAAATTACACATTAAAAAAAGAAACAGACAAAATATTTCAGTTAGTGGAACAAATGCTCTACTATGCAAGAAGCGAAAATACGGAAAAGGACTATTTTGTAAAACAGTTGCAGTTAGACGAAGTGATACATAATGTCATTCTGAAATTCCGTCATTCGCTTATGGAAAGAAAAGCAATTATCAATATCCATGACATAGAAAATGTCATTTATACTGATGAAAAATGGCTGACATTCATTCTATCTCAAATCGTGCAAAATGCGATTAAGTATTTTGATAAGCAAGAAAATAAACTGACGATATACAGTCAAGACAATGGTACAAATATATTGCTTGTGATTGAAGATAATGGTTGTGGAATAAAAGCGTCTGATTTATCCCGTGTATTTGAAAAAGGTTTTACGGGTTCAAATAGAAACAAAGCAAATGCAACGGGTATGGGACTGTATCTATCGAAAAAATTATGCGATAGGTTGGGCTTGAAATTGGATATTGCTTCTACGGAAAAAGAATATACAAGACTGACCATTACATTTCCAAAAGGAACAGTTCATAATTTTTCAGAGTAATTTGAAAACCATGCCAACATTGATACGGTGCTTTAAGGGGGCTTGCATTATGGAAAGCTTTAAGTACAATTATTTGCAATCAAATTCCACCTAATAGCACACTATTAAAAATTGAATATGTTTTAGCTTTAAAGGCTCGTACAGACTATATGTTTTGTGCGGGCTTTTTTCATACCCGAAAAAAATTTAAAAATTTTTCAAAAGAGGTCATTAAATCACACCTTTCATTCCCTATATGGTGCGGAAAGAGGGATAAACACTTTTCAAATCATAGTGGAAAGGGGGTGAGATTGATGAAACCGTCTGACTTCCAGAAAACAGTTCAATGTCGCTTTGAAAGTTGTTTGAAGAAAGTTGTCCGTCATGTTGTAAAGGACTACCAACAAGGATTAAAACGACGAAAAGATAAAGAAATTCCATTCTGTGAACTTCCAGAAATTTTCGTTGAAAATTTTGCTGTGTGGGACGACTACGAAACAGATTATACAATCTTTTCAGTATGTGGCATTGATATTCGTGTCCTTGATGATGAGCTGGCAGAAGCCTTGAAAAAACTTCCAGAAAGAAAGAGAAATACTCTGTTAATGTATTACTTCTTGGAAATGACAGAAAGTGAAATTGCCAACTTACAAAAGATTACGCAAAGCGGTGTATTTAGAAACCGACATCATGCTTTGGAAACTATGAAAAAAATACTAAAGGAGAAGCAGTAAAATGAAGCAAACATTTAAGAAGCCGTCCTACTATTTGCTTTCGCAAGCAATGGACGGGGACGAAAAAGCGATTGAAAAAATACTGGCATTTTATGACCCGTACATATCAAAGTGCTGTTTGCGTCCACTCTATGATGAATACGGCAATGTCTATATTGTTGTAGATATGGAGTTAAAGGGACTTATCCGAGAAGCACTTATCAAAATGATTTTAGGGTTTGATATTGCCTTAGAAATCGAAGAAGAATAAGCAGTTTTTAGCAGAGCATGGTTTAATGTCCCCCTCTTTCCTGCTCTGCCCTGCTTTTACATGAAAGCAACACGCTTTCGCCACAGCTCTTTGACAACTGAATAAAGCAGACAGATACGTTTGTGAGATAGCGAGCCACGGGGACTGTACGCCACGACTTTTCCAAAAGAAAGCGAGCGACCCACGCAGTGATCCGAGAGCGACTGTTGGAAAAGTCGTTTTGCCATGACCTATCCTCACAGAATAATGATACGTCCGCATGGTGCGGTTCTGCCCACAAGAATGGGAATAGTTGAGATACTAATGGAGCTTTCCAAAGCCGTCTGTCTGCTTATGTAACTTATAAATAGACACACAGCAAAGGGGGTGTTACATTATGTTAAATACTGATGTGTTAAATGATGTGATGTTCCAGCGAGGTAAGGTGTTGGAATATGAATAAAACGAAGATAAGAGCAACGGAACAGCCGATTGCTGTTGATATAGAGGGACTGTCTGCTATGTTATCTTGTGGTCGTGCTACTGCAAGAAAGATTGGCGAGCAGGCAGGAGCAAAAATTGTGATAGGTCGCAGGGTTCTTTATTCCATAGAAAAAGTCAAGAAATACTTGTTATATTTGGAAGAATAGAGCGATTTTCTATTTATGTTCTCTGGCGTGTGTAGTATAATAAGAAAGGACAAAGCACGCTGTGAGAACAAGAAAAGAGGCTTTTTCAGAAAGGAATGGTTCTCATGGCAATTAGTAGAAAAGACCCAAAAGGAAGAAAATTAAGAGAGGGCGAAAACTGGCGTAATGATGGAAGATACAGTTATCGTTATACAGATGCAAGAACAGGCAAGAGATTGACAGTCTATGCACAAGATTTACCAGAGCTTCGAGAAAAAGAGAAGCAGATTGCAAAAGATATGGAAGATAATATATTGACAGACGGAGCAATCAAAAAAATGACGCTTAACACGTTGTTTGAGCGTTATATGGCAACTCGTGAGCTGGCTGATACTACAAGAGTTAGTTATGTTCGTGCTTGGGAAAACAGAGTAAAAGACGAGATTGGAAATATTAAAGTTGTTCAGCTTTTACCCTCACATATTAAAGCGTATTATGCGAAACTTTCCAAAGCTGGATATGCTTATTCTACAATCAAGTATATTCACAACCTGCTTTATCCTGCATTAGAAATGGCTGTTGATGACGATATTATCCGAAAGAACCCTGCAAAAAGTTCCATTAGTGATTATGGAAAACCAGCAGAGGAAAAAGAAGCCTTAACAGTTTCTCAACAAGAAAAGTTTATGGAGTTTGTAAAACAGAGCAATGTCTATAACACATATTATCCTATGTTTACCATAATGATTGGTACGGGGTTAAGGTGTGGGGAGCTTATTGGTCTTACATGGAAAGATATAAACATCAAGGCAAAAACGGTTAATGTAGACCACCAGCTCATTTATAAGAATTTAGGCGACGGTTGCAAGTTCCATATCTCAACACCAAAAACGTCGTCGGGTATTCGTATTATACCTATGACACAAGAAGTTGCAAAAGCCTTTGAGGAACAAAGAAAAATCAATTTTATGCTTGCAAAGGATAAGAGCATTGAGGTGGACGGGTGTTCGGGGTTTGTCTTTACAGCAAAATCGGGCAGACCGCTTATGCCGAATGGCGTAAATAGTGTTTTATACAACATTGTAGACGCATATAACAAAACCGAAGTAGAGAGAGCAAAAAAAGAGCATAGGAAAGCAGAGCTGTTACCAAAGTTTTCAGCCCATGTCATGCGTCACACAGCTTGTACCAGAATGGCAGAGTGCCGTATGGACGTAAAAGTTCTTCAATATATTATGGGACACGCTCATATAGATGTAACAATGGAAGTGTATAACCATATTGGAGAGCTGACAAGGATTGAAAATGAGATTGCAAGACTAGATAGTATGGTGTTAAATGCTTGACACCACAAAAAGAGAAATTGGTGTCAAATTGGTGTCAAAACAGAAAAAATCACAATTTCAAAAGAAATAAGATACTGCAAACCATTGATTTTAAAGGGTTTGCAAAAAAAATCTCAAAAAATTAGCACTCACCTATTGACAGTGCTAATTTATATGGTATAATACTGTTAGCACAGAAAGGAATGGAGTGCTAAGGAGGGGTTTTCATGGATGTAAATCAATTATCTGAAAACATGCAGAAAATATTGCTGAAGGCAATTGAAAAAGCTAAAAGCTATCAGCATGTCAGTGTCGATACACTTGAATTTCTGGAAGCTATATTTGAAGATAACACACTTGATGGTCTTTTTAAGCGTGTAGCACTTGATAAAGAAAAAGTATTCAGGATCCTTCAAGACGAGAATACGCATATCGCACGAACCTCTTATAAGGATATTACATTAAGCAATAAGGTTCAGGAGAGCTTTATGAATGCGAAAAAATGGTCCGATGAGCATGAGGAAAGCTATGTGAGCGTATTTAGTGTTCTGTTGGCTCTTTTGAAGAATAAAAGCAGTATTTCACAGCGGGTGGTCAGTGAATGTGGCATTGATCTGAAAAAGCTGGAAAGTGAGGAATTGATTCGTAGAGGGGGAATGAAGATGAATACCCAGACCAGTGAAAATAATATTGAAGCATTAAGTAAATATGGACGTGATTTAGTTGAGGATGTAAAGGAAGGTAAGATCGATCCGGTCATCGGACGTGATGAAGAAATTCGTCGAGTTATTGAAATATTGTCGAGGAAGACAAAAAATAATCCGGTGCTGATCGGTGAGCCGGGCGTTGGTAAAACAGCGATTGTCGAGGGCATTGCATGGAGAATCATGAAGGGCGATGTTCCTTTGACATTAAAAGATAAGAAGCTGATCGAGTTGGACATGGGCTCTTTGATTGCCGGTGCCAAATATCGGGGTGAGTTTGAGGAACGTTTAAAGGCTGTTCTTGAAGAAGTCAAGAATGCAAACGGCGGTATCATCTTATTTATTGATGAAATTCATAATCTTGTCGGAGCCGGTAAAACAGAAGGCAGCATGGATGCCGCTAATCTGTTAAAGCCGATGCTGGCACGTGGAGAATTACGTTGTATCGGTGCGACGACCTTTGATGAATATCGTAAGTATATTGAAAAAGATGCCGCATTGGAAAGACGTTTCCAGAAGGTGATGGTCAATGAGCCGACGGTTGAAGATACGATCTCGATTTTGCGTGGCTTAAAAAGCCGTTTTGAATCCTATCATGGCGTAAAGATCCTGGATGAAGCGATCATTGCCAGTGCAACGCTTTCTAATCGTTATATCACAGATCGGTATTTGCCGGATAAAGCTATTGACTGTATCGATGAAGCCTGCGCCATGCTGCGTGTAGAAATGGATTCGATGCCGGCTGTACTGGATGAGCTTTCCCGTAAGATCATGCAGCTGGAAATTGAAGAAACAGCTTTGAAACAGGAAGAAGATAAAAAGACAAAAGAACGTTTGGCTGAAATCGTCGATGAGCTGAAGGAGCTTAAAACAAAACGTGATGAGCTGCATGCCAAGTGGATGGATGAAAAACGTGATTTGGAAGCAAGCAAGCAGGATAAGATCGATCTGGAGAAGGCTAAGCTGGAGCTGGAAAGAGCACAGAACGATGCCCGTTATGAAGATGCGGCCCGTCTGCAGTATCAAACGATCCCAAATCTGGAAAAACGTATCAAGGAAGCCAGTGAGAATATCAAGAGCGATTCTTTGATTCAGGAAACGGTCAATGAAGAAATGATTGCCAAGGTCGTTTCAAGATGGAGCGGTGTAGAGGTCAGCCGGATGGTAGAAAGTGAACGTATCAAGCTGTTGCATCTGCGGGAAGCCTTAGGTAAACGTGTCATCGGTCAGGATGAGGCGCTGACGCTTGTTACGGATGCGATCATGAGAAGCAAGGCACAGATTCAGGATGAAAACCGTCCGATCGGTTCCTTCCTCTTCTTAGGCCCTACAGGTGTCGGTAAGACGGAAGTGGCAAAAGCATTGGCTGAACAATTGTTTGACAGTGAAAGTCATATCATTCGTATCGATATGAGCGAATATATGGAGAAACACAGCGTCAGCCGGTTGATCGGTGCTCCTCCGGGATATGTCGGTTATGATGAAGGCGGACAATTGTCAGAAGCAGTTCGTCGTAATCCTTACTCGATCATTCTTTTTGATGAGGTAGAAAAAGCCCATCCGGATGTTTTTAACCTTTTGCTTCAGATCCTGGATGATGGACGTATCACTGATAATAAAGGTGTTACGATCGACTTTAAGAATACGCTGTTGATCATGACAAGCAACTTGGGAAGCGAGCATGCCAATGATGCGAATCCGAAGGAAGGTTATATGGCTGCTGTCAAATCATTCTTCAAACCGGAATTTATCAATCGTATCGATGAAATTATCGTCTTTAATTCACTCAATGATGATATGCTGCGCAAGATCGCTCATAAGTTCATGAACGAATTGATCGAACGTTTGAAGCAGAAAGACATTACCCTTGAAGTAAGCGACCGTGTTTATGATAACATTTCGAAATACGGTGTTGATGCTGTTTATGGTGCTCGTCCGATGAAGCGTTATATCCAGCGTAATATTGAAACGATGATTGCCAGAAAGATCATTGAAGGTACGATCAGCAAGGATCAGCATGTATTATTGGATGTTGAGAATGATGAATACGTAATACGTTAAATCACAGAAGACAGATAAAAGAATCCCACTAAAACAGATCAAGGAAATAAAAAAATT
>NZ_JBVAYM010000031.1:0-23596 GCF_055420025.1 Traorella sp. mt218 | reverse complement strand
GTAATAAATTAAAAACTATTTTAAAGATTGTACAGGATTGATCGAATTGTGTCGGATATTTCCAATCAGTCGTGTTTTGTCGGATATGAATACGGTTTCATATCGTTTAAACTTAAAGCATAAACATATATGAAAGGAAATAAACGATATGAAAAAATTATTAACACTATGTTTATCTGTAAGTATGCTTGCAGGATTGAGCGCATGTTCGACACCGCAGGAAAACACGAGTCAGGAATTGGTCATTTATTCACCAAATTCAGATGGTCTTATTGAAGCTACGATTCCGTTATTTGAAGAGGAAACAGGGATCACTGTCCGCCTTCAGCAGGCAGGGACAGGTGAGCTGATCAAAAAGCTTCAAAGTGAAAAGAATGATCCGATTGCCGATGTCATGTTTGGCGGAGCGCATTCACAATTTATTCAAAATGCAGATTTATTTGAAAAGTATGTATCGGACAATGATAAGAATGTCATTGAAAGCTATCAGAATACTTCAGGTTTTACGACCAGCTATGTCTTAGATGGCAGTGTATTGATCGTAAATAAGGATTTGATCGGTGATATTAAGATCGAAGGTTATGCGGATCTGTTGAATCCGGCCTTGAAAGGCAAGATTGCGACAGCTGATCCTTCCAGCTCTTCCAGTGCTTTTGCACAGTTAACGAATATCTTATTGGCACAGGGTGGCTATACGGATGAAGAAGCCTGGAAGTATGTAGAAGAATTGTTTGTCAATATTGACGGTAAGATTGAGGGAAGCTCCAGTTCTGTCTATAAGAAGGTTGCCGATGGTGAGATGACGGTAGGTTTGACGTATGAAGATCCTGTGTTGACATTGATCAATGATGGCGCCAATGTAGAGATCATTTATCCAGAGGAAGGATCGGTATTCTTACCGGCCACCAGTGCAATTGTCAAAGATGCGAAGAATATGGAAAATGCCAAGAAATTCATTGATTTTCTGATCAGTCAGCAGATGCAGGATATCTATGGTACAGAAACGACGAATCGCCCGGTTTTAGAAAATGCGAAAACGAGTGATACGATGAAACCGATGAGCGAGATACCAACGCTTGTTGAGGATATGGATTATATTAATGAAAATAAAACACAGATCGTTGACAAGTTCAAAGATATCTTTGCCAGCATCAACTAACAGCGAGGTTTTAGATGAGTAAGATTAAAATTGAAAAAGCATTAAAAAAATATGGGGATCACACCGTGATCTCCTCCCTTGATCTTGATATCAGGGATGGTGAATTGTTCACCTTATTAGGACCTAGCGGCTGCGGCAAGACAACCCTTTTACGAATGATTGCCGGATTTAATTCAATTGAAGGCGGCGATTTCTATTTCAATGATCAACGGATCAATGACATGGAACCAAGCATGCGTAATATTGGTATGGTCTTTCAGAATTATGCGATCTTCCCCCATATGAGCGTTCGCCAGAATGTGGAATTTGGCTTGAAGCAGCGTAAGATGGATCGGAATGAAATTAAAGAAAGAGCAGATCGGTTTTTAAAGCTGATGCAGATCGAAGAGTATGCAGACCGTATGCCGGAGAATTTATCAGGTGGTCAGCAGCAGCGTATTGCCTTGGCAAGAGCCTTGGTGATCGAGCCGGATGTTCTGCTGATGGATGAACCTTTAAGTAACCTGGATGCGAAATTGCGTTTGGAAATGCGTGAAGTCATCCGTACGATTCAAAAAAATGTCGGGATAACGACCGTCTATGTAACCCATGATCAGGAAGAAGCCATGGCAATCAGTGATACGATTGCGGTCATGAACCATGGTGTGCTCCAACAGATCGCATCGCCAAAGGAAATCTATCATCGTCCTTCCAATGTTTTTGTCGCAACTTTTATCGGTCGTGTGAATATTATGGATGGGCGGTATGATCATGAAAGCAGGATCTTGCGATTAGAAGGCGGATATGAGATGGCTTATGAGGCTGGTTTTGATTCACAAAAGGTATTGGTTGCGATACGTCCTGAGGAATTTGAGATGAGTCAAAAGGTGGGAGGCCTTCATGGTGTTGTGGAAGATGCTGTCTTTTTAGGATTGAATACACACTATCATTTGCGTTTAGATAATGGTGAACGTGTTGAAGTGATCAAAGTCAGTTCGATGGAAGAAAGCTATATGCTTGGTGAAGATGTGTATCTGAAGATCTTGAGTGAAAAGATCAATCTGTTTAATGAGGACGGCAGTGTTAATCTGCTGATGAGCATATGAAGACCTTTGCTAAGCGCAGGCTTGACAGCTGGGCGCTGATTACGATCATTTTATTGCTTTTATATCTGGTGTTCATGGTTTATCCTGTTGGAAATCTTTTGATCCAGTCTGTGATCGATAAGGCAACACAAACCTTTTCATTGGACAGCTTCATTAAGTTTTTCTCAAAATCGTATTATCTTTCGACCTTATTCAATAGCTTTAAGGTATCGATCAGCGCAACCCTGCTGGCTTTGCTGGTAGGAACGCCGCTGGCATATTTCTTTACAGCTTATCGGATCAAAGGAGCCAAGGTCTTACGTATCCTGATCATTATCGCATCTATGTCAGCGCCTTTTATCGGAGCTTATTCATGGATCCTGCTTTTAGGAAGAAATGGTGTATTGACACAGCTGATCTATTCGATCAGTGGGATCATGCCACCGGATATCTATGGTTTTACCGGTATCTTACTGGTATTTACCTTACAGTTGTTTCCATTAATCTTCCTGTATGCATCAGGTGCTTTGAAAAATGTGGATCACTCGCTCATGGAAGCCAGTGAAAATATGGGCTGTATTGGAATCAAACGATTTGTGAAAGTGGTATTGCCGTTGATCACACCTTCTCTTTTAGCGGGAGCCTTATTGGTCTTTATGAGAGCTTTGGCTGATTTTGGGACACCGATGCTGATCGGTGAAGGATATCGAACGTTCCCGGTTCTCATATTTAATGAATTTTTAAGCGAAGTAGGTGGGGATGACAGCTTTGCGGCAGCGATCGCCGTCGTTGCGATTCTGATTACAACAGCCGTCTTCCTCGTTCAGAAGATCATTGCCAGAAAGAAATCATTTACGATGAATGCACTGCATCCGATGACACCAAAAGAGCTTAAAGGAATCAAAAAAGTATTCGTTTATTTATTCAGCTATGGTGTTGTAGGACTGGCTGTCATGCCGCAGTGTTATGTGATCTATACCTCATTTATCAATACAAAGGGAATGGTCTTCCAAAGCGGTTATTCGTTGGATAGTTATATCTCTGCTTTTGAAACATTGGGCAATTCCATTCAAAATACGATCTTGATACCGGGAATTTCTCTGGTCATCATCATTCTGATGGCCGTGCTGATTGCCTATCTCAGCGTTCGTCGCAGAAATGCGGCTACCTCGCTGTTAGATATCTTAAGCATGATTCCATATATCGTACCGGGTACGGTTGCCGGCATCGCACTTCTAAGTGCTTTTAACAGCGGTATCTTTGGTTCCGGTGTATTGGCGATCAGTGCAACGATGTCCATCATGGTCGTCGCTTTGGTCATCCGGCGTCTGCCTTATACGATCCGCAGCAGTGTGGCAATTCTCTCGCAGATTCCGATCAGTATCGAAGAAGCTGCTTTGAGTCTTGGAGCCAGCAAGATGAAGACCTTCTTCAAAATCACGATTCCGATGATGGCAAGCGGGATCATCTCAGGGGCGATCTTAAGCTGGGTAACGATGATTTCTGAGCTCTCGACAGCGATTCTGCTTTCGACCTATAAAACGCAGACGTTAAGTGTTGCGACTTATACCGAGGTCATCCGTGGCAACTATGGGGTTGCGGCAGCCTTATCGACCATATTAACAGTATTGACGGTCATCTCTCTTTTGATATTCATGAAATTATCGAAGGGTGAAGATTTGTCAATCTGATCATAAAAACTGCTGAGAAGCAGTTTTTTGTGCGTTATATGTCAAAAAAAGAAGAATCAGTGATATACTGAATATAAGCTGCCTCGTATTTGTTTGGTGAAATAAAGAAATAATGAGAGTTGTGAATCAGGATGCGAGGAAATGATATGGTTAAAATATTGATTGTAGATGATAATGAATCTTTTAGAAAAAATCTGATAAGTCTGATTGACGGATGCGGAGATTTTATCGTCATCGAAGCCGAGAATGTACAAGAAGGTGTTGATAAGATCCGGCAAACAAAGCCGGATATTGTCATGAGTGAGATCATGATGTCCTCTCATAACGGTTTAGAGATATTTGAAAAAACACAAAATCATAGTTATGGTGCAATAGTGATGACAAATGAACAAAGCTTCAAAGATGTCGTAAAAGCGATGCGTATCGGAATCAGTGATTATCTTATAAAACCGATCGATCAAAAGCAGTTATATGATGCGCTGCAGCGAGCCTTTCTTCACCATCAGCAACTTCTTAGTTATGAAGAAACCTTACGAAAAAAAGAAAAGCTGGAGAAATATTTTCAAACACCTCTTTTCCAGACAAAGGATTTGCTGGTAGAAAAGATGCTGGCCTATATTCATGAAAATTATATGCATAAGATCATCTTGAATGATCTGACACAGGAATTACATTATAGTCAGACATTGTTGAATAAAAGATTTAAAAAAGTGACTTCAATGACGTTTTGTGATTATTTAAATCGTTATCGGATCACCAAAGCCATTGAAATGATGAAAGAGGGTCAAAGGTACATTTATGATATTGCGGCCGGATGTGGTTTTCATGAATATAAATATTTTTCAGTCGTCTTTAAAAAATATACGCATTGTTCCTTAAAAGAATTCATGCGGCAGATTGAAATTTAAAAAAAACCGCATACTAAGGTTGAGGTGAGCCATGGCAGCAGCACATAAGGGAGCTATCAGCTTTGGTCTGGTGCATATCCCTATTGAACTTTATAAAACGACCCAGCCAAATGAAATATCATTTAATCAGCTATGCAAAGATACGCATGAGCGTGTCCGTTATAAGAAATATTGTCCGAGCTGCAGCAAGGAAATCAAAAACGATGATATCGTCAAAGGCTATCAGTATGAAAAGGATCGTTATGTCATCATGAGTCAGGATGAAATTGACTCTTTAAAAGCGGAAAAGGATCGTACGATTCACATTTTACATTTCACATCTCTTTCAGATGTGAGCGATTTATATTTTGAAAAGAATTATTATGCGATACCTGAAAAAAGTGCCCAGAAGGCTTATGAACTTTTATATAAGGCGCTTCATTCTTTAAAAGTCATTGCGATCGGACAATGTGTCATCGGTACCAAGGAAACCCTGGTTGCCATCATGCCTTTTGAAGAGGGGTTGATGGTCAAGACACTTTTTTATGAAGATGAGATTGCGCAAATGCCTAAAGATATCACCCATCCGAAAATATCTGCGGCAGAGCTGAAGATGGCGAAACAGCTGATCGAAGCGATGAAGGAACCTTTTGATCCGGCGCTTTATCATGATTCATTTCAGGAAAAACTTCGAAATGTCATTGAAGCTAAAATTCATGGACAAAAAATCGTATCAGCAAAGCCGCTTGAAAAAGAGAGTGCTATTGATCTGATGGAAGCTTTGACACAGTCATTGGCAACGAAAAAAGCTGAAAAGAGGGCTCACTGATGAAGCATGATCTTTCAGTAATGCTTATTGGTCAGGAAAAAGAAGCTTTTGATGATGAAGACTGGATCTTTGAGTTGAAAATGGATGGTATCCGCGTCCTGGCTTATATTGAAGATCATCAGGTTGATTTGCGTAATAAACGAAATCTGAAGCTGATCCAACGCTTTCCGGAGATGAAGGATCTGGGAAAATATGTTCGCAAGGATTGTATTCTTGATGGTGAGCTTTATTGTTATGATCAGGGACAGATTGATTTTTCTAAGATTCAAAGAAGAGCACTTTTGCGTGATCCTTTTAAGATACGGATGCAAAGTCATCAGACACCGGCGGTATTTACGGCTTTTGATATTCTTTATTATGGTTCAGATTATGTGATGGATCGGCCTTTGATGGAAAGAAAAAAGATATTGGAAAAATGTATCCGGCAGGAAACTGCTCATTTCAGCCGTTCCCGTTATATCTTTGAGGAAGGCTGTTTTCTTTATGAAAAGACGAAGGAAAAGGAATTGGAAGGCATCGTCGCCAAAAAGAAAGACAGTCTTTATAAACCGGGAGAGCGCACGAAACAGTGGATCAAGATCAAATATTTAAAGGATGATGATTTTGCGGTGGTGGGCTATAAGGTGAAGGAATCCGGGAGCATTTCATTGATTTTAGCGCAGTATGATCAAGGAAAGCGAATCTATATCGGGCAGGTGATGACTTCTTTGTCAAGACTGCCGAGGCATCAAGTAAAAAAGACAGCTGTTTTTGATATTTCAGATGCCATATGGCTGAAAGATGAATTATGTGCCAAGGTAAAATTTATGGAGAAAACGGCATCGGGGTCCTTGCGTCAGCCGGTACTGATAGATTTTGTTCATGATAAAAGGGCAGAGGATTGTCAAATGTGATGAAAACGTTACTTTTTTTGTTTGTGATTATGATAAAATGGTATAGAGGTGGATCATGAAAAAAAGATTTAGTATAGTTGTGACATTGTTATTACTGACAGGCTGTTTTCATTCAGAAAAGCTCATTGTGAAAAATGAACAGGTTGTTTATGAATATGGTGAAGATATTCTTATCGATCCTGAAGATTATTTAGATGAAGTCGATGAGGAAATCGTTGATCAGATCGAAATTGTGACGGAAGATGAAAATGTTTCAATTGAAGATCAAAAACTTGTTTTATTTGATGAAGAAGGAAATAAAAAAGAATATGTAGATGTAGGCGAATATGATTTAAAATTAGTCTATGAGAATGAAGAAAAAGAGGTCAAGGTCGTTGTTGAAGATACGACGCCTCCTGAATTTGTTGATTTTCTTGATGAAATTAAAATTGAACAGAATGCTTTGAATGTAGATCTGAATAAGTTTTTCAAGTGTGAGGATCTTAGCGGCTGTACTTTTACATTACAGGATGAAGTGAATCTTTCCGAATTGGGCGAGTATGAATTAGAGGTACTTGCGAAAGATGACTATGACAATGAAAGAAGTGCTGTTTCAAAAGTCATCGTTGTTTCTTTGGATGAGGCATTGGCAGGGAATGTAACTCCTGATTTAGAGGGCACTGTTTATCAAAGTGAAGCTTTAGTTGTGAAAAAACAAGAGTTGGCAGAAGCGAGCAAGAATAATAATTCATCAGGCAATACCACTCAAAAGCCAAATACATCTCAAAGCGGCAATTCATCACAAAATCAAAACAATTCAAACACATCTTCCGGTTATGTTGACAGTTATGCAAATGAAGTTTTGACGTTAGTGAATGAGCAGCGCAGTCAGGCCGGCTTAGGAGCACTGAGCTGGGATAGCAACCTTGCAAGTGCGGCTAATGTTCGTGCAAAAGAAATCGTTTCGTCTTTTTCACATACCCGTCCTGATGGCAGTGCCTGTTTTACAGCGGTAGTCAATGATGGCAGTTATATGACGTTAGGTGAAAATATTGCTTATGGTTATACGGGTGCCTCATCTGTAATGAATGGCTGGATGAATTCTGAGGGACATCGTGCAAATATCTTAAATGGTTCTTTTACGAAGCTGGGTGTTTCCTGTTACTATGAAAATGGTACGTATTACTGGGTACAGATATTTGGGGGATAGTGATTTAAGCGGATAAATCATCTGTATATGTCTAAAATATAAACCAAAACATATAAAATGAGATGATTCCTTTGATGCAGATAACTAAAATAAATATAGTTGTTTATGAAAAAGCCATTAGATAAGCTTTCATTGACTAAATGAAATATTACCTAAATAATATGAATCATTTTAAAATATGGCAAATCTGGATTTCTTCTTAAAGATAGAAATCATAGATTTGCTTTTTTTCACTTCTTTTGATTCAATGCTCTTTCTCTAAATTCAAATAACATATAACTTTTTTAGAGGACGATATTCTATGTTTAAACGGTATTTATGCATAAAATTATGAAAATACATTATTTTAAATAAATTGCAATTAATCAGTATCTTTGATGTTGTAATTTGTTCCTAAAGTATAAGGAAATCATTAATTTGAAAGGGAAAATGAACTATGATATGTTTTTTATAAAGAGGAGGAACAGATATGACAGAAAAAGATATCTTAAATTATTTAATGCATCATACTGCTATTTTTAATTCTAATGAAAAGCTAAGTATAAAGGAAATTAGTGATGGTAATATTAATTATGTATTTCGTATCAAAAGTCAAAATAAATCAGTAATAGTTAAATATGCTTCTGATAAGATACGGACATCCGGAAACCCATTAAGTACAGAGCGTAATCGTATTGAAACAAATGCACTTATTGATGAAAACAACTATGCGAAAGGATCTGTTCCAATGATTTATCATCATGATGAAAATAGAAGTATTTTAATTATGGAAGATCTTTATGATTATGATAATTTACGTTACGCTTTGATGAATCAGCGTCAATTTTCTACACTTGGAAAAGATATGACTTCTTTTCTAACAAAAACACTATTATTGTCATCTGACTTTATTATGGATCCTAAAGAAAAGAAACAAAAAGTTAAAAATTATATTAATCCAATGCTTTGTGCTATAACTGAAAGACTTGTATTTACTGAACCTTATGATAAAGAAATAAATACCAATATCTTAACAAAAGAAAATGAAGAATTTTTAATTCATGAATTATATGAAGATGAACATTTAAAATTAGAAGTTGCGAAACTAAAATATAATTTTGAAACTAAAGCACAATCTTTACTACATGGTGATTTGCATACGGGTTCAATTTTTGTAAAGGAAGGCTCTACAAAAATATTAGATCCTGAATTTGCCTTTTATGGACCTGCAGGCTACGATATAGGTAATATTGTCGCAAATCTGATATTTGCATGGACACGTTGTGCAGTAGGCACTGGCAATAAAGATTTTATGAATTATATTAAAGATACCATTACACAAATTATAGATGGATTCAAAAATGATGGTATGACTTTATTAAAAGAAAAGGTAACGGATCGCATGTATTTAAATGATGAATTTCTAAATAATGCCATTCAGGATATTCTTTGTGATTCAGCTGGAATGTGTGGAACAGAGTTGATACGACGTATCATTGGAGATGCAAAAGTAAAAGATATAACAACAATTGATGATATAAAGCAGAAATGTAAGGCAGAATGCTTTTGTGTGCTTGTTGGAAAATCATTAATTAAGCAAAGAAAATATATATGGAATGCAAATAATTATTTTGAGATAATGGATGATATATGGGAGAAATTATAATGGAAATGCAGAAAAATAAAAGAAGAGCAGATGAAGGTATGGGCTTTTTGCTTAGATTTGAAAATGTTGCCTGGTATGAAGAGGGCAAAGTATCAATTTTGGATAGAAGAATATATCCAATAGAAGTTAGATTTGTAGAATGTAGTCGTCATGAAGAAGTTGCACAAGCGATTCATGATATGGTAACTCAAAGTGCGGGTCCATATTCAGCGGCAGCTATGGGTATGGCATTAGCAGCTTATGAAGTTAGAAATGAAAAAGAAGAGAAAGTACGTGCATTTATGGAAAAAGCTGCATTTACATTATCGCATGCACGTCCTACTACTGTTGAAAAAATGAAAGAAATTACCGAAACTTCTTTAAAAATAGTACAAAAATCACTTGATGAAGGAGTGAAGGGATTAGAACTTGTTGATAGATTACAGCATTATGCTGTTGAGAGAATGAACAATAATTATCGTAAATATGAAAAAATAGGTGCATATCTTGCAGATCTAATTCCCGATAATGGTACGATCATGACCCAATGTTTTGCGGAAACTGTTTTAGGAACATTATTAAACGAATGTAGAAGAAGGAAAAAACAAATACGAGTGATTTGTCCCGAAACTCGACCTTATTTTCAAGGAGCTCGCCTGACAGCAAGTGTTGTCAATGATATGGGGTTTGATGTAACTGTTATTTGTGATAATATGGTTGGCTACACGATGATGAAAAAGAAAGTAGATTTATTTACATCGGCAGCTGATGTGATTACGATGGATGGATATGTCATAAATAAGGTAGGTACTTTTCAGATAGCCATGTTAGCACATTATTTTCATATTCCTTATTATGTAACAGGAACACCTAATTTATCTCATAAAACCGTTGACAGTGTGGTAATTGAAGAGAGAGATCCGGAACTGGTTTTGCATGCCATGAATATTAAGGTTACACAGGAAGGTGTCAAAGGTTATTATCCGGCTTTTGATATTACGCATCCAGAACTGGTAAATGGGGTTGTCACTGATAAAGGAATTTTAAGACCAGATAAACTTGCTACATATTATGAATAATATATTTTTAATATTGATCGGATGTTTTGCTGTAATTGGGGCAATTGATTATATATTAGGCAATCAGTGGGGTATGGGTGATCAATTTGCTGAAGGATTTTTATGCATGGGACCTACTGCTTTAAGTATTGTCGGAATCATTTGCATTATTCCTTTATTAAAAGATATTCTTACACCGATTGTTCAACCAATTTCTTCTATATTGGGTTTTGATCCGGCAATGTTTGGATCTTTGCTGGCAAATAATATGGGAGGATATACACTTGCAACCGAATTAGCAATTGAAACACAATTGGGTAAATTTTCTGGCCTGATTGTATCTTCTATGTTAGGTGCAACATTGGTATATTCAATTCCTGTAGGCTTAGGAATCATAAAAACTGAAAGCCATCCTGCTTTTGCGAAAGGAATCATGATAGGAATGATTACGATTCCAATCGGTTCAATTGTTGGTGGATGGTGTATGGGATTAAATATTTTTACATGTCTAACAAATATATTTCCGATTTTAATTTTATCAATTGGTATATCCATTGGTTTTAAATTGAATGAACGATTTATTTTGAAATGTTTTACATATTTTTCTAAAGGATTAAATATAATTGGAATTTTAAGTTTAGGTCTTGCAGCTTTTCAATCAATTTCAGGAATAAATATCTTTCATTCGATAGATGATATTTATGTAGGACTTCAAGTTGTCACTGAAATGAGTGTAATGCAATTAGGCACACTACCTTTGATAGCTATATTGATAAAGATATTTAAAAAACCACTCACGACATTAGGCGAAAAGATGGGCATCAGTGCTACAGCAACAGCTGGACTCATAACCTCCTGTATCAATGCTATTTCTGTTTTTACGATGATGAATAAAATGAGTGAAAAGGATATTATGATTGTCAGCTCTTTTTTAGTAAGCATGATATGTATTTTTACAGCGCATTTTTCATTTACTGCGGCAATTTCTATGGATCTGGTGATTCCCATGATTCTGGCAAAATTTGTATCTGGTTTATCAGCAGTAATAATTGCTATGATTGTTTGTAGGAAATCATTTCGAATGAATTAGGAAAAAGGAACCCATTTCTTATGAATTAGGAAAAAGTTCGTTTGAGAAATTACGTATTGGGCGGATATAATGAAAGCAGGTAAAGTTATGAAAAGATATAAACTACAGAATAGATTACAGAACATATTAATGTCTTTATTAGATGCCAACGATTGGTGTACGTCAGCATATTTGTCACGAATATTGAATGTTACTGATCGAACGATTCGTAATGATATGAATGAATTATCTGCAATCCTTCATTCATTGGACATCTCGATTACATCTGAAAGAAGTAAAGGGTATCTTTTAGATAATAAAAATAAGTATAAAGTACGTCAATGTATTGAGGATGGGCAAATTATACTTGATGAAGTTAATGAAGAATTACATATTAGCATCTTGATGTATTTGCTAGAATTAAATCAGGCAATTGATCTTGATGAACTAAGCGATAAATTTTATATTAGCAAATCGACTTTAGAAGAAAAAATTAAAAAAATAAAAAGTTTGCTCTATACATTTAATGGTAATGTTCATCTTCTGAGAAAGAAAAATTTAATACAAGTGAATGGTGATGAAAAAAGTATTCGCCAATTGCTTAATTTTTTGATTATTGATAATGATCATTCACAAATGTCTTTAAATTTAAAATATTATTCAAATTATTTTGATTACGAAGAAATGATTGCTATTCAGAAAATTGCGATAGAAGAAACACAGAGAAATGATGTTCAGATATCTGATATAGGACTTATAGCTATCGTTGTACATATTATGATCAATATCAATCGAATACGTGCAGGACTTGCTTTGCATTCTTCGTTTATTTATGAATCAAAAAAAAAAGAAGCAGTAGAAAGTTTGATTGCTGTTGGAATATGCAGAAGAATTGAGGAGTTATATGGTATTGAATTTAATGAGTATGAGGTAGAAGCAATTGCTTATTATGTTTCATTTAGAAGATTCTTTTCTACCGATATTCGCAATGATTTAGATATAGGTACCAATCAAATGCTTTCAGATGCTGTTAAGGAAATTCTAAAAACGATTAAAGAAACTTTTTTGATTGATCTGACGCAGGATACAGAATTGATTAATGGATTAGTAAATCATTTTAGAACATTTTTGCAAAGATTCAGCGTGAAAATCAGTTATCAAAACCCAATTCTTGAAGAATTTAAAGATAAATATCCGTTTATTTTTGAATTAGCGGTATTCGCAAGAAAACAACTTGAAGAAAGATTAGAGATTGAGCTAAATGAAGATGAAGTCGGTTATGTTGCAATTCATTTTGGTGCCGCTGTTGAAAAATTGAAATTTACAAGTGAAAAGAAGAAAATAAATTTAGCGCTGATCAGTCATCTGAATTATCCGGAATCACAGTTACTTATTTCTAAGCTTCGTTCATCGTTAAGTAATTTAGTCAATGTTTATGGTCCTTTTTCTGTTTTTCATATCGAAGATGCCTGGGATTGTGATCCTAGGATGATATTGACAACAACGAATCTCTATTTGGAAGAAAATGATTCGCATTACGTGAAAATCAATGCAATTTTAACAAGAAAGGATTTATATGAGATAGAGCGTATGATTTTAAAAATCATAGATGATGATAAACGTAAATTGAGTTTTTCAGATTTTTTCAAAGAAGAATTCTTTTATTCAGGGTTAGAGCTTGGAACAAAGGAAGAAGTCATTCATGAACTATCAAAAAAGCTTTATCGGGCAGGTATCGTAAATGATAAATTTGAAACATCTGTATTGATGAGGGAAAATTTTTCTACAACTGTTTTAATGAATCTTATTGCTTTACCTCATCCAATGGAAATATGTGCTAATGAAACCGTTGTTTCTATCGCACTATTGAAAAGACCTATAATATGGTCGAAAAGAAAGGTTCAGATTATATTTATGATGGCCGTTGCGGCAGAAGATCAGCATTTTTTAGCTTCTTTTTATGAATTGGTAGCTGATTTATCTGATGATATTAATTTTGTAAATAAAATGCTTAAGGCAAAAACGTTTGATGAATTTATTAAATTGATTAATGATTATGAAAGGTAAACGTATGGGAAATGATGAATTATTTAATGTAAAAAAATTATTTAAAAAAGATTTGGTTTTATTGGATGTAGAATGTAAAGATGTTTTTGATCTTCTAAATTATCTGAGTAATTTTGCTTTAGAAAAGGGTCTTGTTTATCCTGATTTTAAAGAAGCTGTTATTGAAAGAGAAAAGTCTTTTCCCACAGGTTTAAAGATGCCTCAAATAAATATTGCGATTCCTCATACGGATTCTAAATATGTTAAAGTTCCGCAAGTAATTGTGGCTAAGCTAAAGAAGAAAATCATTTTTAAGGAGATGGGTCTAGAGGATAATGATTTACCAGTAGATATTGTATTTATGCTTCTCATCAACAATGATGGACATCAAGTTTTTTTACTTCAAAACATTATAAATTTATGTATGAATGAAGAGATATCAAAAAAGCTTTTAAGTTCAAATTCACAAGAAGAGATATTTCATTTGATTCAGTATTATTATGAAACGTATGCTGAGTATTGTGAAGATGTATCTAACTAAATAACTACTGAAGTAGTTGTTTATACAGGTCAAAGTCCGGACAATATTGACCAAAGAAAGGAGGAAATTATGAAGAAATTGATTGTAGCTTGTAATGCAGGTGTCGCGACTTCAAATACAATAGCTTACAAGGTAAAAAGTTTGTTGAAAAAAAGAGGGTATGAAGCGGAGGTTGAAGCAGTAGATATTACTTCTGTTGAAAGAGCTTTAAAAAATGCAGATATGTATATTTGTATTATTAAGCCCGATAAAGATTATGGGGTACCAATGTGTAATGGAATGGCTTTTTTGACTGGAGTTGGAATTGAAAAAGAATTGCAGAAAATTATTGATGTTTTAAATAAATAGGAGGATGAATTGTGGAAATTATTACGAATATTTTTAATTATGTTCTTAACGATTTAGGTTCGACTGTATTTATCCCGATTTTAATGATTATTTTAGGTAAAATATTTAAGATGAAATGGGGTGAAGCAATTTCTTCAGGTTTACTGTTGGGTGTTGCTTTTGCGGCTGTAAGTTTAGTATCTGGATATATGGGAGACATTATTACTCCTCTTGCGAAAGATATGGCAAGTACTGTTGGTAAAGAGTTTACGATCGTTGATGGCGGATGGTCAGTATTGGCTTCAGTTACTTGGACTTGGAAATATGCTTTCATTATGTTCCCGATTCAAATTGCTATAAATTTTATAATGCTTTTATTAAAAAAGACAGATACGTTAAATGTTGATCTTTGGAATGTTTGGGGAAAAGCTTTTATTGCCTATTTAACTATTCAGGTAACAGGTAGATTCTGGTGTGGTATTGTGATTGCCATCTTACAAATGGTGATGGAACTTATTCTTGGTGATGCCATGCGTGGCCGTGTCCAGGAAACAACGGGTGTTGAAGGAATTACTATTCCGCACAGACATATGCTGCTTTGCTCTTTGATTTATCCTGTTGATAAAGTGTTAAGAAAAATTCCTTTATTTAATAAAGAACTTACAATTGATAATCTTAAAGCTAAATTAGGTTTCTTATTTGATAAGCATGTCTTTGGTTTCGTTATTGGTTTCTTATTTGGTTTGCTTGCTAAACAAGATCTGGCTGGTTGCTTTACAACAGGAATTCAATGTGGTTGCGCATTGTTATTATTGCCTAAAGTAGCTGGATTGTTTATGGAAGCACTAAATCCTTTAGCCGAAGCGGCTTCTGCATTTATGTCCTCAAAAGCAGGCGGCAGACAGATTTATATTGGTTTGGATAATCCGATGTTACTTGGAAATAGTGAAATCTGGACAACAGTTATCTTATGTATTCCGGTATCTATTATGTTGGCTGTAGTGCTTCCGTTTAATAAGATTCTTCCTTTCGCAGCATTGGATAATCTAACATTAGCGGTGTGCTGTTTCATGGTTTGTCGTGGTAATTTATTAAGAATGATTATTCTATATATTTTAGGTACTCCTATCTATTTATATGCAGCTACCATGGTAGGTCCGATTATTTCTCAGCTTGGATGGGAAAATGGTATTTTTGAAGCAGGCCAAATGTATGCAAGTGCTGGTATGGACTGTCCTGCATTTACAGTTATATTTATGAATCTATTCCAATTTTTAGATGGAAATTTCATTTGGGTACTTTTAGCAATCGTATTTATGGCAGGTTATATATTCACAGTTAAAGGATTTAGAAAAGAAGGTAAACAGTACTTTGATTCTTTACAGGAAAAGTCAAATGAATAGAACAGGAGCGGATGTATGGAAAAAGAGATTATCTGTTATTATATAAAACGTCTTTATGATAAAAAACTGACTACAATGTCAGGTGGAAATTTATCGGTTAAATCAGAAAATTCTGTTTATGTAACACCATCGGAAATTGATAAGGGTAATTTAAAGACGGATGATATCATGGAGATTTTAAATACCGGTGAAATATATGGTAAACATAAGGTAACAAGTGAATTTCCAGTTCATAAAGCCGTATATGAGATGAATCATGATATGAATGCCATATTGCATTCACATACATCTTCAATTCTTGGGTTTTCAACAGCACATATTTTACCAAAAGTTAAATTATTGGCAAATGTTGCTTATGATTTAAATGGGAAAATAGAAATTGCGAAATATGCAGATCCAGGTACAAAACAATTGGCAGATGAAACAGTAAAAGTATTAAACGGGTCAAATGCAGTTGCTATTTTAGAAAATCATGGACTCTTTATCGTTGATCATACAATGGAGGATTGTTATGATAAACTTGAGAATTTAGATTTGGTATGTAGAATTGAAAGTAATATAAAGAAAATAGGTGGTACTCCTAAGGAACTTACTGAGGAGCAAATTGATCAATATAAGAATGATGTAGAAAATAATCTTACTAGAAGTGAAGAAGATAATGGAGGATATCAGGAAGAAAGGAAATTGCTTGCAGAACTGTTAAAAAGATTATATAGCCGAGGTATCTCAACATGTAAAAATGCTTGTTTTTCTTGGCGATTAAAGAATCATGATATTTTGGTAAATCCGGACAATATGGATGTGACAACTTTAAAGCCAGAAGACTTGGTTTTAATACATGATAATAAATATTGTGGTGAAAAAAAGCCTCATCGTGATTTTCTTTTCCATTTATCTATTTATAAAAATCATGATCATATCAATAATGTGATATCATCTTGTCCACCTTATGCTATGGCATATGCTTGTAGTGATCAGGAATATGTCACAAGAGTGATTGCAGAGTGTTATGGTTATTTAAGGAATATTGAAAAAAAAGAATTGAAATCTCGAAGTGAGATGGAAGAACTTTTGAAGGGATATTTTGATGATTATCATAATACGGTCTTGATTCAGAATTATGCTTGTATTGTTACTGGACCACATCCACTGAAAACCTATGATCGAATGGAAGTAGCAGAATCTACTGCAGAAGCAATCATTGAAACATTTCCTGTAAATAAGCCGGTTTTGATGGATCAAAGAGCTGTGGAAGTCATTCAAAAGAATTGTGGCATTTATCCAGAGAAAAAAGAATAGTTAATAAAAAAGTACAAGATTAGGCATAACCTTGTACTTTTTGTTTATATAGCGATAAATAAATGAAATAGACGTTGATAAAAGCCGTTTAGAAACCAGTTCTAAGCAGGACGTTGATTTTTAGAATTTTATCGTTATTTTTTTATCCATTATGACACGCAAATCTCATTTGTGTATTCTACTGGTTCTTCAATACTCTTAATTGCGTAAATTTTTTTCCTCCATTTTCATAATCTCAATTCAAATGATTGATACGAGTAGCAACCTAAGATTCTGTTTTATATAACTATACAGTTTTTTTAAGTAGAAGAATGGAAGCCTGTTAGCAGAAGAAGTAAAAATTAGTAGTTAAAATAGTAGGATATTTAATTCAATCTATGAAATTAAAAACTTTGATTGAATTTATGAATATCTCTATATTTTACATTATAAATTGCCTGAACGAAAAAGTCTATAATTTGCGATTTTGAATCAGGAGAGGAGGGTTAAAAAAAGAGATATATGATTTGATATGTTTTTGTTTTGGTGAAAATGGTTATGATCAGGAGGTAATGATGAAAAAGATGAGAAGAAGTAAATTATGGCTGATGATGCTTTCTCTTGCAATGATTTTCTCAATGACATGTAACAGTGTCTTTGCTCAAGAAACAGAGAGGACATTTACAGTTTCTAACTTTGATGAGTTTAAACAGGCAGTTCAAGATATTGAAGGAGATACGCAGTATGATTCATTTGTGATAAGTTTGACGGATGATATTGATTTTGCGGCAAGTGGTTTTAATGCAGAATTTAGAAAAGATACGGTCATCTTAGGCAACGGACATACTATTAATCTGGGAACAGAGCTTTCATATGGCGGTATCAATATCCTTAATGGAGCAACTTTGTCATTAGGAAAAGAAAATCCAACCGGAAATGAAAATGTTCTGATGATCACTGTTGAAGAGCCGGCAGTCGGATATCGTTCAAGAGCTTTGATCATTATTGGAGGCTTGGGAGATCGCGGTACAGGAGTTTTGAACATGTATGATGGCGTTGAATTGACTGGCAGCAAAGTTAATGGTAGTTCTATGGCTTCTGCTGTCAATATTCAAAACGGCGTCTTTAATATGTATGGCGGTGAAATTCATGGCAACACGAATTTAGCCACTGCGGGCATGAGTGGAGCTGTTGCGGGAAGAAATGATTCCGATTACAAAATTACGTTTAATATGTATGGCGGAAGTATTCATGATAATACGACAGATTCTCGAATTTCATCTTATAGTGGAGCAATTTTCTTGTTTGACGGTGCGATGAATATGTATGGCGGTGAAATTATCAATAATCACGCCAACAGAGCGAGTACTTCAATGTATAATTATGGTGGCGGTGTTTCTCTTTATAACTCTTCAGCAGTATTTGATAAGGGAACGATTTCAGGAAATACCGGCAGTACTTATGGCGGCGGTATCTATGCTGATCAAAATTCTAAAATCACTATCAATAGTGGCTTTGTGATTACCGCTAATACAGCCAGCTATGGCGGAGGTTTGAATTATAACAGTACTGCAGAGTCCGTTATCCATGATGGGGCTGTCATCGCAAATAATACAGCCACAAATGGAGGAGCTGATATTACATTCTATTCTAAAAACGGTAATTCATTGACATTGGGATCAGCAGGATCCATGAATGCTGTTTTGACTACGGATGGTTCTAATAAAAATATTAGCGGATGGTATGTGGATTCTTTGAATAATCGTTGGGATCCGGATGCAGCAGAAGAAGTTGATGTATCTTCACCGCTGTCAGATGTAACAGTTCATCTCGTAGCAGCTTATGAAAACGAATATTCTGTCAATTATAGTTTTGTAAGCAGTACAGCTGATAAAGAGCTGCCTAATGAAGTGTTAGAGCTGCTTCCAAGTGATTCACAGGTGTACAAAAAAGGAGATGTCATTAAACCTTTGACACCAATCAAGACACATGTTGTCGTGAGTGACGGTGAATGGATATTCAAGGGCTATGATGCGGAAGAGAAGTTGATTGAAGAGGCAGTGACGGAGTTTGTAGGAACATGGGAATTTATTGAGAAAATCGAATATAAGGTGACTTATCGCTTTGAAAGCACTGCTGCTGATAAAGAGCTGCCTAATGAAGTGATGGAGCTTCTTCCAAGTGATTCACAGGTATATGAATTAGGAGATGTTGTTGCTCCTGTAATGCCAATCAAAACAAGTGTCAGCGTAAGTGATGGCGAGTGGACATTTAAGGGCTATGATGCGGAAGAGAAGCCGATTGAAGAGGCAGTGACAGAGTTTGTAGGAACATGGGAATTTAGTGAGAATCCACATATAGGAACAGATGACAATATAAACGAAGATGCGGATGATTCAAATAATGTTCATGGAAATGAAAGTACTCCATCGACAGATGACAGCAGTCATTTATGGCTGTTCACATCGACACTTTTAATTTCAGGACTTTTGGTAGCTGTCGTTCTTGTTTTAAAGAAGAAACAGGAAATTTCGGAAAGATAGGATATACATTATCTAAGAAAGAAGTAACTGATTACAAGAAACGGTTACTTCTTTTTCATTCAGTATGTGGTCATAAAAGTATGAATACATACATAAACCTTTTAATTTTTTGTTGATCTAAGAGATTAAAAATGAAGAAGCATTATGTGATTTCGTGTTAGATTTTAGAAAAATAGTGATTTATCCTTGAAATAGTGCTACAATATGCGGGTATTTGGAGGTACTTATGTCAATTAAAGCAAAAAAAAGACTGGTCATAGCATTATCAATTATTCTTGTATTGATCATTGGTGTTTTTGCCGGTATTAATTTATATGCCGATTCTTTATTGAATCGTATGGGACGTACCGATTCATTTAATAAAGATGAGGTTTATTCGTATGAATCGAATCGCAATGTGGATAATATTGCGCTTTTAGGGATCGATGCTGATGAGGGAAGTGGTGCTCGTACGGATGTAATGAAAATCATTTCACTTGATTTTGATAACGATGTTATTAAAATATCTTCATTGCAGCGTGATAATATCGTTTATCAGCCGCTGATGGACCGCTATGAAAAATTAAATCATGCTTATTGGCGCAGTGGTGTGCAGGGTACGCTGAGTGCGATCAATTATAACTTTGACTTGGATGTTACGCAGTATGTATTGTTTAACTTTGATTCTGTTGAGGAAATTGTCGATATATTAGGTGGTGTGGATATTCAGCTGACTGCGGCTGAAGCGGGATACTTAGGTTTAGGCGGTGCCGGGACTTATCATTTGAATGGTTCACAGACGTTGAATTATTCGCGTATTCGTTCGGTGGATAGTGATTATGAGCGTATGTCAAGACAGAATAATGTTATTGATGCTTTGATTTCGTCCTTGAAAAATCAATCACTTTTTGATTTATTGAATATTGTTGATGATGTCTTGCCGTATATTGAAACAAATCTTTCCAATGGTGCCATTAAAAATTATGTGACTCAGTTATTAGGCTTTGATTTGAGTCATATTGAACAGTATCAGTTTCCAAAAGACGGTTATGCTTCACAGCTGACTTCACTTACTTTATATGGATATTCACCACAGTATGTTTTGAAGGATTTTAGTGGTGAGGTTGAATCGCTGCATCATTTTATCTATGGTGAGGAAAGCGATTATACTGCCAGTGAAAGAGTGCTGAAGGTTGAAAAAGATATTTTGGCACTTGCCGGATATTAAGCTCTCAAATGATGAGGGCTTTTTTGTCGGGGATTTGGCGAAAGATAATCTAAAGGATTACGTTCAAAAATACGTGTTTCAAGATAAGGTAATTTTATCGCCTGAGTAGTGAATAAATGGTTTAAATAGGATGAAATTTAATGATTACAATTTGCGATAAAAATGATATAAAATGTTAAGAAATGTAAGTAAATAAAGCGATTTTAGGGGATTTGAAGTATTGTTTAATCATGTATTATATGTTAAAATCTTTATGATTGGGGGAGAAATAATGCTGAATTGGTTTTTTGAAAATCAGTTTTATAAGAAGCATCGGGAAAAAATTCAGGTAGTTTTAGATCTCTTGATTGTTTGTTTTTCTTATGTTTTGGCTTATTGGACGAAGTTCAATTTTAGATTTGATTTTCATTCTTTGGTTTTTCATAAGCTGCTCATTTTTGCTGTTGTAGTTCTGCTTATATACACAGTATATTTTGTAGCGTTTGGAATCTATCGAAGTCTTTGGAAGTATATCGGTGTTGTGGAAATCGTGCGTTTGACTTTGGCAGATGGGCTGGCAACGATGACGATCATGGCACTTACTTTTGTTTATAAGCAAAGCCTTGATTATATGAGCATTGAATTAGTTGCAGGTTGTTTTGCAGCTTTGATGATGTTTTCACTTCGAGTGTTATATCGTTTGTTTAGAAGATATACATCACGTGTTGGTGATACAAAAAATGCTGTGATCATCGGAGCCGGAGATGCCGGTAACATTTTGCTTAAGGAAATCAATCAGAATGAAAAACTTAAGTATAAGGTTGTCGGTTTTGTTGATGATTATAAAAAGAAATATATGATCGAGGGGCTTTCTATTTTAGGAACCTGTCTTGATTTGAAGGAAATCAAGGAAAAATATCATGTGGAGATTGCCTTGATTGCAATGCGCAACGTATCCAAAAAACAATTGCGAACGATCGTTGAGCAGTGTCAGGCGGTTCATTTGCCGGTGCAGATGATGAGCGAAAGCATCTTTGGTAATCAGCTAAAGAAGAGAAATGTGCTGAGTGATGTTAAGATCGAGGATCTTTTAGGCAGAGGCGAGATTCATCTGGATCAGCATGAGATTGCTTCTTATATCACAGATAAAAGAATTTTGGTGACAGGTGCCGGCGGAAGCATTGGATCAGAGCTTTGCCGTCAGATCTTAAAGTTTAAACCAAAGGAGCTTGTCATGTTGGATATCAATGAAAATGATTTGTATCTTTTGGAACAGGAATTTAATCGTGATCGTGAGCATGGCAAGCTGGATGCAGATATCAAAATCATTTCCATCATTACTTCGATTCGTGATGCGAAAGGATTGGATCAGGTTTTTAAATTGTATCATCCGGAGGTTGTTTATCACGCAGCGGCGCATAAGCATGTTCCTTTGATGGAAACAAGGCCGATGGAGGCTATCAAGAATAATGTTTTTGGAACACGAAATGTGATCTTGGCTTGTATCAAGTATAAAGTGTCACGGTTTATCATGATTTCTACGGATAAAGCTGTAAATCCTACTAATGTCATGGGTGCTACCAAGCGTATGACAGAGATGATCTTACAGGCATATGGTGATAACGGTTTAACGAAGATGGCGGCGGTTCGTTTTGGAAATGTTTTAGGAAGTCATGGCTCAGTCATTCCGATTTTCTCAAAGCAGATCGAAGAAGGAGGACCGGTTACGATTACCGATAAAAATATTATTCGTTATTTTATGACGATTCCTGAGGCTGCACAGCTGGTTTTGCAGGCTGGATATTATGCAGATAAGGGTGAAATCTTTGTGTTGGATATGGGTGAACCGGTGAAGATTTTGGATTTAGCTGAGAAGATGATCAAACTGTGTGGACTTGAACCGTATGAGGATATTGAGATCAAAGAGATTGGTCTAAGACCTGGTGAGAAGATGTTTGAAGAGCTTCATTTAGGTGGTGAAACTTTTTCCAAGACTAAGAATGATTTGATATATAAGAATGATGTGATGCATATTTCATTGGATGAATTGAATGAACGATTGGATGTTTTAGAGGATCTGATCAAGAATGAAGAAAATATTGGTATTATAAAAAATACGATTTTGAACCTGATTATTACTGACAATCAATAAAGATTGAGTTATAATAATTAGGTTGTGTACAAGAATGCAGAGCTGATCAATCGTTGCCCGGTGCACGTTGTATGTCTGCAGGATCATCACTGAAACTGTTCATATGTAAGGTATGAATAGGCGAAGCATATCCAAAAGGAGATCAACATGGAGAAATGGTATGTGATTCAAGTAAGGAGTAGGGCGGAGGAGAAGATTAGAAGAAGTTGTGAGATACTGATTTCTAAGGAAATATTGAAGGAGTGCTTTATTCCGAAGAACAAGAGGATGAAGAAGATAAAGGAAAATTGGGTGGAGATTGAGGAAATACTGTTTAGCGGGTATGTTTTTTTGGTGAGTGATGATCCTGATAAGCTATATCTTGAATTGAAGAAGGTTCCGGATCTTACAAAGATGCTGGGGCATGTAGATGGTGATATATTTCCGCTTTATGATGATGAGGTAGTGTTTTTGAAGTCATTGGGTGATGATGATCATGTGGTTGAGATATCGACGGGTTTGATCGAAAATGATGAAGTGATGATTACTTCCGGACCTTTGAAGGGAAAAGAGGGAATTATCAGGAGGATTGATCGGCATAAGCGTATTGCATTGATTGAAGTTGAATTGTTTGGAAAGACTACACAGGCGAAAGTGGGTCTGGAAATTGTAAGTAAA
>NZ_JBVAYM010000030.1:0-24772 GCF_055420025.1 Traorella sp. mt218 | reverse complement strand
GTCATGAAAAGAATTCTGATCACCGGTAAAGGAAGTTATATAGGAACTCATTTCAGAGATGAGCTGTTGAAATATCCTGATAAATATGAGGTTGAAGAATTAGAGATGAGAAATGATGAATGGAGAAATCATGATTTTTCATCTTATGATGTCATTTATCATGTAGCAGGAATCGCTCATATCAAGGAAGTGAAAGAAAATGAACAGCTTTACTATCAGGTAAACAGAGACTTGGCTTATGAAACAGCAAAGAAAGCAAAGGAAGAAGGCGTGAGTCAGTTTATATTCATGTCATCGATGAGTGTCTATGGATTGAATTATTCAGATGCACCGATCGATTTATCTACACCATGTAATCCTAATACCTACTATGGAATCAGCAAGTATGAAGCAGAAAAGCTTTTGCGTGGATTGGAAGATGGATCGTTTAAAGTATGTATCGTAAGACCGCCGATGGTATATGGTGATCATTCACCGGGAAATCTTACAAAGTTATTTAAAGCAGTAAAAAAAGTGCATATATTTCCTACGATAAAAAATCAACGCAGCTCTATTACAGTTGAAAAGCTTGTAGAGTTTATCAAGAAATACATTGATGAAGAAGCAGGTGGAATCTACCTTCCTCAGAATGATGAATATATGTGTACATATGAAATAGTAAAAGAAAAGATGGAAAAAGGAGGCATCTTTGTTTTCTATACTTCACTTTTTAATCCGATAATCAAGCTTATGATTGGAAAAGTGGGGTTAGTAACAAAGTGTTTTGGAGACTTGATATATGGAAAATAAAAAGATATTAGTAACAGGAGCAAATGGTTTTTTAGGACAAGGTATTGTCACTGAATTGATTAATAGAAAATTTGATGTTATCGCAACAGATTTTACGGATGATAAAATTGATAAACGTGCAAAAATAATGTGTGGTAATATTTTTGAATTAGACGATCCTTTTACTTATTTTGATCAGCCTGATATCCTTTTGCATTTAGCTTGGCGCGATGGATTTGTTCATAATTCATTGAATCATATTAATGATTTGCCAAATCATTTTTTATTTACAAAAAAAATGATAGATAGCGGGTGCAAACATATTGCTGTATTGGGAAGTATGCATGAAGTTGGTTTCTTTGAAGGAAGCGTTAATGAAAATACTCCAACCAATCCACAAAGTCTTTATGGTATTAGTAAAAATGCTCTAAGGCAGGCTGTAGAATTAGAATGTAAGAACAATAAGGTAATTTATCAGTGGTTAAGAGGATTCTATATTGTAAGTAATAATACTAGTGGTTGCTCAATTTTTTCAAAAATTGCTCAAGCAGTTCTTAAGGGAGAAAAAGAATTTCCTTTTACACTAGGATTAAATCAATTTGATTTTTTAGACTATGATTTATTTGCTCAACAAGTAAGTGATACAGTAAGCCAAGATAAAATTAACGGAATCATTAATATTTGTTCCGGAAGGCCAGAAAAATTATCTGATCGAGTTGAAAGATTCATTAAAGATAATCATTATGATATCAAACTTCAATATGGTAAATTTCCTGATCGTCCGTATGATTCAAAAGCTATATGGGGAGATAATAAAAAAATAAATGAAATACAGAGGAATTTAAATCATGTTGAATAATAAAAATATATTGTTTTTCTGTCCTTCTTTCTTCGGATATGAATTAAAAATTAAAGCTAAGATGGAAGATATGGGAGCTATTGTTGATTTTTATGATGAAAGATCGATTAGCAAAAGCTATGAAAAAGCTTTATTAAAGATCAATCCCGATTTATTTACTAAGAAAAGTGAATCATATTATTTAGGAATTTTAGACAAGATTAAAAATAACTCATATGATGTCGTATTATTTGTAAAAGCTGAAATGGTTCCAGTTTCAATTCTAAAAAAATTAAGGGAAATTTTTAATACTGCATCTTTCCATCTTTATTTTTATGATTCTGTTAAAAATGTTAAAGGTGTAGAAAAGAAATTAGATTATTTCGATTCAATTTATTCATTTGATCGCAATGATTGTAATATATATAAATTCAATTTCAGACCCCTATTTTATTTAGATGAATATCGTTTAGATATAGAAAATGAAAAAAACTATAAATATGATTTATGTTTTATAGGCACAATACATTCCGACAGATATAAAATTATTCAAGAAATTAAGAAAATTTGTGATTCTAACAGTTTAAAGTTATATTTATATCCATTCTTGCAAAGTAAGTTCATTTACTATTTTTATAAACTTACAAAGAAAGAATTTAGAAATACAAGGATTAAAGATTTTAGGTTTGATAAGATTTCTAGTCATGAGATATCTAAAATTGTTGCAGATACTAAAGTTATTCTTGACATTCAGCATCCGAATCAAACAGGTTTAACTATGCGTACAATTGAAATGATTGGTATGAATAAAAAAATGGTTACTACGAATCAGGATATAAAGAATTACGATTTTTTTTGCAATGAAAATATTTCTGTGATTGATAGAACTAATATTAATCTAGATTTAGAAATATTTAAAAGAAAATATAAAAAATTAGAAGATCAGATATATAACTATTATTCAATTAAACAATGGATATTAGATGTTTTAGGTGAAAACAATGAGCAATAAATATTCAATTTCAGAATTTACAAAAAATGTTTATTCTTTAATATTAACAAAGTTATTTTTTAAACATGCACGATTAATAAGACGTCCTGTTTATATTAGAGGAAAAAAAAGTATTGTTGGTGGAAAAAATCTAACACTTGGTAGATTTTGCCGGTTTGATCTAGATGGAAATAAAAAAACATTATTTATAGGCGATAATTGTGAATTTGGAGATATGACACATATTGTTGCTTTAAATAATGTTCAAATTGGGAATAATGTATTGATTGCATCAAAAGTATTTATTAGTGATACGAGTCATGGATCATATAAAGGTATTGATCAGGACTTACCTTCAATACCACCAAATAAAAGAAAACTAATAAGTGATGAAGTCGTTATTGGCAACAATGTCTGGATAGGAGAAAATGTAGTTATTTTAGCAGGTGTTCATATAGGCGATGGATGTATTATTGGTGCGAATAGTGTTGTAACAAAAAATATACCAAATAATACAATAGCTGCTGGCGTACCCGTCAAATTTATAAAACTTTACAACAATGAGTTAAAGGAATGGATAAAATATGACTAAAAAATTATCTGATAGTATTGAAATAAGTGTTGTTATACCAATGTTTAATTCTGAAAAAACCATTATAGATACAATATGCAGCATTGAAAATCAAACTGATAAGAATCATATCAAAGAAATTCTTATAGTTAATGATGGGTCAACTGATAAATCAAAAGAATTGGTTGAAAAACACTCAAAAGAAAGTTGTTTGAATATTAAATTGATTGATAAAAAAAATGGAGGTGTTTCATCTGCAAGAAATATGGGAATGAAATCTAGTAGTGGAAATTGGATTGCTTTTTGTGATTCAGATGATCGCTGGTTACCAAAAAAATTAGAAATACAATTAGACATTATTAAAAATTATGATATTGATTTTTTAAGCTGTAACATGAATGATAAACCTTTAAAAATATTGTTTAAAAAAATCACAAAACTCTATTCTCCTTCTATAAAAGATATATGTATAAAAAGTATATCTCAGCCATCAACAGTTATCATGAAAAAATCAATTTTTGATGAAATTGGCGGCTTTGATGAAAATCAACGTTATGCCGAAGATGGTAACTACTTTTTAAAAATTGCTCATGATTACAAATATTATCATTTACCTGAACAAGTGATTGATTATGGATATGGAAAAAGAGGATTTGGTGAGTGGGGGTTATCTGCAAACCTTAAAGGTATGCATGAAGGAAACCTAAAAAATTTGAATGAGTTAAAAGAAAACAAATGGATAAGTAATTGTTTTTATTACTGTATTAAATCCTTCTATTATTTGAAATATATTAGAAGGATTATTATTTCAAAATTGAAAGGATAATAAATGAAAAAAATTATTTTTTATTATAAAAGCATGAATAGATTTGGTGGAGTAGAAAGAGTTATTGCAAATACTGTAAACGCTCTTTCTCCATTTTATGATATAACAATATTGACAAAAGATTCAACTCTTACTAATTTTTATATTGAATCTAAAGTAAAAATCGATACTTTACATGTTATGGAGGAAAACAGTAAAAATAGAAGTATCAAAAATATTTTAAGTAGCAGGAAAAATTTAAAAAAATTTTTTTCAAATCATGACTTTGATTATATATATACTGCAACTATTATAGAATCTCTAGAAGTATATTTATGTGGAAAAAAATATACAAAAAAATTAGTTGCAACTGAACACGGTTCCTTTTATGCTAGTAATGCTATATATAATAAAATTAAGAGTATTATTTTCCCAAAAATTCACTGTTTAATAGCATTTACTACAATGGATACTGAGCAGTATAAAAAGTTAGGTTATCCAGTAGTATATATTCCTCATTTAATTAATAATAAATACAGTGATACCGTATTAGAAAAGGAAAAAATTATTTTAAATGTTGGTAGATTAACTCATGACAAACAGCAAAAATTATTAATAAAAATGTGGAAAGAATTATGTGATGAAAATAAAATAAATGATTGGTCACTTTATATCATTGGATCAGGAGATTTAAAAAGTGAATTGAAAAAATATATTAAGGATATTAATGCATATAATATTAAAATGATTGATGCCACTCCAAAAATAGAAGAATATTACAAAAAAGGAAGTATTTTTGCTTTTACATCAAAAATGGAAGGTTTTGGAATGGTTTTAACGGAAGCGATGTCTTATGGAAATCCATGTATTTCATTCGATTGTCCTAGTGGCCCAAGGGATATTATTATCAATGGAAGAAATGGATTCTTAATTCCTTGTTATAACACTGAAGAATATAAAAAGATGTTATATGAACTTATGAATGATAAAGAAAAAAGATATGAAATGGGTGTAGAAGCAATAAAAACAATTCGAAATTGGAATAATGATAAAATTATAATGCTTTTTAGAAAAGTGTTTAACTAAAGAAATGGCAATGTGAATAAAAAAGCTAGATATGAATAAATTATTTAAGAATAATAGCTTTTTTAGCGTTATTTAACGTATGCATCAACTCAAAATTGTGTAGTTGGAGTGGCTTGAAAATTAATAACATAACTTCTTGGATTATTACAAATTATATAATTTTATAAGTTTCTCAATTGTTCCAATTTTTATGATAAACGAGAACGACTCTTTTTTATAAAGAAAATATTAACATAAAAAAAGAATTTTAAAAAAATAAATTACATGCTATGTTTATTGGTATTTTCAATTAATTGCATAGCATCTTTTTTATTAAAGCAGATTTCAATTATTAAAAATCATATGATTTAATTAGTTTAGGAGAAATTAAAATGAATATATTTACATTATTGTTATTCCTTTTATTAATATATCAGTTTATAAAGTTTGATTTAAAAAAAATCTATAAATATTTATTGATGGAAACTATATTCTTTAAATTGTTTTGTGATATTGGTCTAAGTATAGATTTAAATTTTATATCATTTAGACCATATGAAATTTTATTATATCTTTTATATATCATATCTATATATATAATCATTACAAAAACAAAATTGTCAAAAAAGCAAATGATAATACTATTAGTTTTAATTGCTTTAATAATATTAAATAATATTCTACTAATTCTGAATCCTTTAAATTATAAAACAGTATGCTTACCTTACCTTTGGTATGATTATTTTATTAATAACATAGGGGTTAGTCCATCTTTTAATAGATATGTCGTAATTTATGATGGATATTTTATTCTATTTTTCTTAACACTTTTTGCTATATTTAATTATTTTACCAAAAAAGAAATCAAAGAAATGTTTAAGAAATTTATAGACATCAGTTTTAAAATATTGCTAGTTATAATACTTGCTGAAGTAGTAATAAAATTAATTTATGGTGAAACTATTTTTTATCAGATTAGAGATAGTCTATTTGGAGTTGGAGCAGATACATCTTCGATCCTTGAAAGAGGTAATTTAATAACAATATATGGCCTTTGTACAGAACCTTCTTCATTAGCATTGTCTTTATTCTATTTATCTTTAGGTATACTAGTTTCTGACAAAAATCTAATCAACATTTTAAAAAAATATTGTGTAATTTTTATAATTGGATTTTTTACAGGAAGTATGTTATTTTATCTATTATTCGTGCTTTTATTATTTGCATTATTATGTAGGCATATAAGACATATTATAGAATTATACAATAAATATAAAAATATTTTTTTATCTATATTTATTATATTGAGTTTATGTATTGTTGTATTTTTAATAAGTAATACCGGACATTATTATATAATGCGGTTAGTTAACATAGTAAATATCTTATTAGAAGGCAAAATGGATTTTAACTCAGAAACAGTTCGTATATATAGTTCAATTGAAATGATTAAAATTTTTTTTATGAGACCTTTATTTGGTGCTGGTTTGGGTACTACATATGGTTTCTCATCCTTATTTTCATTATTATCTAATTTTGGACTAATTGGTATAATAGTATATACGATGGGGATTAAGATATCTCTTGTAAATGTCAATATAAAAAAAATCTACTATATATTATTAGTATTATTAGTTTCATTTATGGTTCATGGAAGCATTAATACTTTTGTTTTTCCACAAGCTATTTATATAGTAATGCTTATTTTATATGCAAATGAACCAGAAGTATATGCTGATGACAAGGAGGTATGTTATGAATAGCGTTAATAAAAATACTATTAATAATACTGTTATGTTATATATACTAACTTTTGCTAAATTAGTGTTACCTTTATTAACTTTTCCATATTTAACTCGAGTATTAAGTGTATCTTCTTATGGTCAGTTAACTTACGTAAAAAGCTGTACTAATTATATGCAATTGGTTGTAGATTTTGGATTTTTATTATCAGCTACAAAAGATATTGCAAGAATTGTAAATAAAAAAGAAGAAGTTTCTGAAATATGCAGCAGAGTAACTTTTGCAAAAATTATTCTTTCTTTTATCTGTTTCATTGTTTATATTATTATGATCATTATGATTCCGATTTTAAACAATAATGTTACTTTTTCAATTCTTTCTATATTTCCAATTATTTTAAGTATTTTCTTATTTGATTATTATTTTCGTGGGATTGAAAAAATGCATATTTTAACAATACGATTTATTATTGTTAAAATTATAAGCACTGTGTTGACATTATTATTTGTTAAAAGTGATAATAATTTGATATTGATTCCTATTTTTGATATCTTATCTAGTTTTGTTGCAATAGGATCAACTATACTTTACTTAAAAAAGGAAAATATTCATATATATGTGAATATTCATTTAATTAAATCTTCTTTTAATGAAATTAAAAGATCTGCAGTGTATTTTTTCTCTGATATTGCAAGCACAGCATTTACTTTAATTAATACGTTTTTAATTGGATTGTTTTTAACAGCAGATGATGTAGCATATTGGGGTGTAGCCTATACTCTGATATCTGCTGTTCAAAGTATGTATAATCCAATATCTAATGGTATTTATCCTACAATGGTTAAAACGAAGTCTTTTGGTTTAATTAAAAAAGTATTGTATATTTTTATCCCAATTACTATAGCAGGCGTAATATTCTGTTATTTTTCTGCACCGATGATAATTAATATAATAAATGGTAGTCAGTATTATTCTTCTGTTGGCGTATTTAGAGGATTACTTTTAGTACTATTATTTGGTTTCCCTGCAATTATTTTAGGTTGGCCTACTTTAGGTGCAATTGATCGAGAAAAAGAAGTGACATTTACAACAATCCTTTCTGCTATCATTCATGTTACAGGATTATGTATATTAATTTTGTTAAATAGATTCAATATTTACTCAATTGCAATTACTCGTAGTATAACTGAATTTTTTATCTTTATATTACGAGCCATATATGTTTTTAAGTACAGAAATGAATTTTCTGATTAAACTGTAAAGAGGAGAACTATGTCAAGAAAAAAAATAGAAAATCAACTTACAACAAGTCATAAATACTTTGCTTATATTAATAAAAACTTGAATGAAATCAAAGATTCATCCTCTGGTGGAGCTTTTTTATCAATAGTTAAGATTATATTCTCTTTGCATGAAAATGTTGTTGTTTATGGTTGTGAAATGAAATACAAACCAAATATTCATGCTGAAATAACAAAAAGTTATAAATATCAAGATTGTTTAAAATTCTCTGGTTCTAAATATATAGCAGGTGACATAAAAAACGTATTTAAATATATAGATGAAGATGTAAATAATGGAATGTATATAGTTATTTCAGGTTTGCCTTGTCAACTTTCTGCAATAAGGAATTATTTAAAAATAAAAAAATATAATGAAGATCGATTTTTTTTCATTGATCTAATTTGTCATGGAACAGGAAATGTTGATTTTTTTGAAAATTTTGTTTCTTTATTATCAAAAAAATATAATTCTGAAATTATCCAATATAAATTTAGAGATAAAAACCAGGGTTGGAAAGGTTATCCTAGTTACGTTAAATTTATAAATGGAAAGGAATTAAAAAACACTTTAATTCTTCGTAATTTTCCAATTTTATACCTAAATGGTTATATTATTCGCAAATCTTGTTTTAGTTGTCAATTTTCAAATCTAAATCGTGTTGGTGATATTACTTTAGGTGATTGCTGGGGAATAGAAGCATCGGAAGGAAAAATAGATACAAAATATGGTGTATCGTTAATTATTTCAAATTCAGAGAAATCTGAACAAGTTTTATCTTTTATTAGTCAATATGGATATATTAAAGAGATTGCTAAGGAAACTGTTATAAGTAATCAGCAAAATTTAGTTAATGGTCATAAGCCACCGAAAGAGTATGATCAATTCTGGAATTTATATAAAAATAAAGGAATTAAAAAAGTTTTAAAAAAATACGGAAGTATGAATGTCAGACAGTTTGTCAGATTTTATTTAAAAAAGTTTGCAATTAAATTTCATCTTTATAAAATATGAGGTACTTTAATATGAAAAAAATAGGAATTGTTACTTACTATAAAATTTATAACTACGGATCAATTTTACAAGCTTATGCTTTATCAGAAAAAATTAATTCACTAGGATATGAATCCGAAATTATAGATTACTTGGATGATACACAGTCTTGTTTCTCTGAAATAAAGAAAAAGACATATAGAAATAGAATTTTAACAAGTTTAAAAAGCCCTTTTTTATTTTTTAGTACTATATCTACTAAACTAAAAGGAAACAAATTCGTAGCCAATATAAGCAGTAGTCAAAAGCAAAAGTTTGATGATTTTATGTATAAATATCTAAAATTGTCTAAAACAGATATTTTAAATGATAAAGATTATTTCTCTGGTTTTGTTTGCGGAAGTGACCAAGTTTGGCAACTTTCAGCCCCTGGACTACATGAACTTTATTATTTACGTTTTACATCTCCTGATAAAAGAATTGCATATGCACCTAGTTTTGGCAGTCAAACAATACCATGGTATAATAAAAAAAGACTAATAAAATATCTATCAGAATTTTCTAATATTTCTGTGCGTGAAAATAGTGGAGTAGAAATTATCAAAAATCTCTTGAATATTGAGGTGCCTCAAGTACTTGATCCTGTATTACTAGTTGAAAATAGTTTTTGGAATCAGTTTATAACATCAAATACAAATAAATATATAGTGGGATATTTTATAGGTGATATTAGTAATTATATAGAAACAATTCAAAATATAGAAAAAAAAGTTGGCACAAAAATGATTTTAATAAATTCAGGGAAAAAACAAAATATAGATAGAGAAACTATTGAGGCGAGACCTGAAAAGTTTGTAAATTTAATAGCCAATTCAGAATATGTTTTAACTGATTCTTTACATGGTACAGAGTTTGCTATTGTTTTCAAGAAGAATTTTTTAGTTTTAGAAAGAAATTATGTTACAGTCCCGGAACAAAAAACAAGATTAATTTCACTTCTACAATTATTAAATCTAGAAAATAGATATAAAACTTCATTAGATAAAGTAGATGAATTATATATAGAAAATATAAATTATAATACTATCGACCAAATTTTAAACAAAGAAAGAAAAAAATCAAATTTATATCTTTCAAATGCATTAAATAAACTTAAGTAATTTAATTCGTATTTTATTCAATAGTATATTAAATAATACGTTTGAAAATTTTAATAAATGAATTTAAAAGATTATACTTTATATAAAAACTGTACAAATGACAATTATTACGTAAAAATATACCCTGTAGGGCAAACACTAAAACTAGTGTAAACCTTACAGGGTATATTTTTTACAGTTTATGTATATATATTTTATTTATTATCAATTAAAGATAGTTATAAATTACAATCTCCAATATGTATATCCAGTTTTATTTAAATCGTTAATTTTAAAAATACTCTTAACATCAATCAAAATTTTTTCATTATTTGGTAATGGCTTAAATAATTTATCTATTTCATCTAATTTTAATTCTTTGAATTCATTATGTGCTACTGCAAAAACTAAGCAATCCAAATTTTTCAATTCATTAAACTCTGTTAAATCAATATTATATTCTTTTTTTGCATCTTCTTTTGATGCCCATGGATCAACAACAATAGGACTTACACCATATTCTTGTAATCTTTTAACAATATCTTCAACTTTTGAGTTTCGTGTATCTGGACAATTCTCTTTAAATGTTAAACCTAAAATAGCAACTTTTGATTCTTTTACTTTTTTGTTGGTTAATATTAATTTTTTTATAATGGAATCAGCAATAAATTCACCCATTCCATCATTTACTTTACGTCCTGCTGCTACTATTTGACTATGATAACCTAAATTTTCAGCTTTATATACAAAATAATATGGATCTACACCAATGCAGTGCCCACCAACTAATCCAGGTCTAAAACCTAATGCATTCCATTTTGTGTTCATTGCTTCTACTACTTCGTTTGTATCAATATCCATACGGTCAAATACCATAGCCAATTCATTCATAAAGGCAATATTTATATCGCGTTGACTATTTTCAACGACTTTTGCTGCTTCAGCTACTTTAATAGATGATGCTCTGTGAACCCCTACGTCAATAACTAGTTCATAAATGTTAGCAATTTCATTCAAAGCTTCTTCATCAATGCCTGAAACAATTTTTTTAATATTTTCTAATCTATGTATCTTGTCACCTGGATTAATTCTTTCAGGAGAATATCCAATTTTAAAATCAATGCCACACTTTAAGCCCGATTCTCTTTCCAAAATAGGAATACAAATATCTTCTGTTGCTCCCGGATAAACTGTAGATTCATAAACTACAATTGAGCCTTTCGTTAAATTTCTGCCAACAATTTCACTGGCACCTATAACCGGATTTAAGTCTGGAGTTTTATCTTGATTTACAGGCGTTGGAACAGCAACTATATGAAATTTAGCTTTTTTCAGATCCTTCTCATCAGAAGTAAAATAGACCTTTGTTTCTTTAATTGCCTCATTGCCAACTTCATGGGTAGGATCTATACCTGATTTATACATTTCAATTTTCTTTGCATTTAAATCAAATCCTATAACATTAACTTTTTTAGCAAATGCTACTGCAATAGGCATTCCTACATAACCTAAACCAACAAGTGAAATATTTTCCTCTTTATTAATTATTTTTTCATATAATGACATTTTTATTCCTCCTCAATATGACAGATAAATTTTTTATTACTAATCTCTCATAAACAAATCTCTACTATAAATTTTATCTTTTATATCTTTTAATTCATCATTCATTCGGTTAACAATAATTACATCAGATATTTCTTTAAACTCATTTAAATCTTTAATTACTTTACTATTAAAAAAGGTATCTTCATTTAGTGTTGGTTCATACACAACTACTTCAATACCTTTAGCTTTGATTCGTTTCATAATTCCTTGGATTGCGCTTGCCCTAAAGTTATCAGATCCACTTTTCATTGTTAATCGATAAATTCCAACAATTTTAGGTTGCTTATTTATGATCATCTGTGCAATATGATCTTTTCTTGTACTATTACTCTGGACAATAGCACTTATCAAATTTTCTGGTACATCTTTATAATTTGCTTTCAACTGTTTTGTATCTTTTGGTAAACAATATCCACCATATCCAAATGAAGGATTATTATAATGATTACCAATTCTAGGATCTAAGCATACACCTTCAATAATATCTTTAGAGTTTAGACCTTTTAGTTCAGCATATGTATCTAACTCATTAAAATAGGATACTCTTAACGCTAAATACGTATTCGCAAAAAGCTTAATCGCTTCTGCTTCAGTACTATTTGTAAATAACACTGGAATATCTTCTTTCAGTGCCCCTTCTTTCAATAAATCAGCAAATTTTTTTGCTCGTTCACTTTTTTCTCCTACAACAATTCTTGAAGGATAAAGATTATCGTATAATGCTTTGCCTTCTCTTAGAAATTCTGGTGAGAAAATAAGGTTGTTAGTTTTGTATTTTTCTTTTACTTGTTTTGTAAATCCTACTGGTACTGTAGATTTTATTACCATGATAGCATCCGGATTTATATTCATAACTGAAACGATAGTTTCCTCTACAGAAGAAGTATCAAAGTAGTTTAACTTTTCATCATAATTTGTTGGTGTGCTAATAACTACAAAATCAGCATTTTTAAAAGCAACCCCTTTATCTAAAGTTGCTTTCAAATTTAAATCTTTTTCTTTTAAATATTTTTCAATATATTCATCCTGAATAGGAGATACTCGTTTATTTATCATTTCAACTTTTTCTGGTATGATATCCAATGCTACTACTTCATGATGCTGACTTAATAAAGTAGCAATACTTAATCCTACATATCCTGTTCCTGCTACTGCTATTTTCATTTTTTACCCTCCAATAATATTCTTTTTCGTTCTTCATAGCTTTTATTTAATAAATATGAAAATTTATCTCGATTTTTATTTTTATATTCTTCTATAGAACAAATATATTTTGCAGGTACACCTGCTACAACACTATTATTTTTCACATTTTTAGTCACAATACTACCTGCACCTATTATGCAATTATCACCTATCGTAACATTTGGCAAAATAGTGACATTTGCACCTATAAAACAATTATTCCCAATGGTTATCGGTCCATATATAGTTAAGTTAGGTAATTCATTTCTAAGAACATGAACACCACCATCATGTGTAATAAAAGTAACGTTAAAGCTGACTCTTACATTATTTCCAATTGTTACTAAATAAGGTTCAGATCCAAAATTAATATTATAGCCAATAAAGGAACAATTATTACCAATATTAGCACCAGTTTTTTTATAAAACATTGTTAAACTTGGATCTTTTCTTTTATAAAATTTTTTTAGAAATCCAGACATAATTCCTCCAATTTTAATTTAATTTATTTCTTCCTTTTTTTATTGCCAATAAAAAAATATCTCTATAGAAAACTACAAAGATTAAGGAAACAATTGCAATGCATATTAAAGAAATAATTGTAGAAAAACAAACCCAACTAAATACAGATAGTTCTGTCATATTGATGTTAAATGTACATAAATAGAATGTAATCAAAGAAATTAAATCAGCTGATAAAACCTTAATAAAATGTTTATAAGATCTGTTTATTATATTTCTTTTAAGATAGTACACTGATGCTATCATCCTATATATTGTAGATAATGAAGTTCCTATAGCTACTCCAACTAAGCCATAATTTATCACAAGGATAATAGAAACTACAATATTTATTAAGCATTCGATGAAACAATATAATTGAGTTTCTTTAAAATGACCTGCTGAAAAGATAATAGTTGTATAGGGAATTTTAAGAAGATTAAAACAATAAGCTGAAGTAATCCATAAAGAAAACGCGTAATTTGCGTAATTTGCATCATTCACACCTTTTGTATATACTAGCACAAATGGCAATAATACTTTACTAACAATTAAAAATAGGATAAGAATAACGAAATGAAAGATCGATTCAAATTTATCAAATTCACTTTCTACAATATCATATTTTTCTTCAGCCAATAATTTACCAAAAAAAGACTTATATCCCACTATTACTGAATTTAAAAAATTCTTAATGTGTTTCAGTGGAAGAACATAAATATTGTAAATAGATACATTTACAAGTGTTGAAAAGCTAGTTAATACAATTGTATCCACACTATCAGTTACAGCCGTTGTAATATGTTGTATCATCCCACTCCATTGATTTCTTATATAGTTTTTTCCATCATAATTTTCTAAATCAAGATTAAAATGCTTTTTCACGTATAATGATAAATATAACGGCCTTATTAGATATAATAATGATGAAAACAACTTAACAATTTGAATATTACATCCTATATTAATAAGAATAATAGATAAAACTAAATTTAATATTACAGTAATGGAATTTATAATTTGATATATATATACTTTTTGATCCGCATTTAATAATAACTGATTGCATATTCCAAAATAGTATTGAGCAAATGAACTAATAGATAAAGCTACTAATAATGTAATATTATATAAGGGACTAAAATCATTTTGGTTTATAAAAGAATAGTAAAACATTAAAAAGATTATATATATTATAAATATTCTTGCTATTGTTTTAAAGTATTTTAAAGCACTTCCATATATATTTCTGATTCCAACATTATCTTGTTTAGCCAATGGTTTATAAAAGGATGTTTGAACAATGGATCCTACACCCAAATCTAAAAAAGAAATACAAGATAGCATCTGACTCATTGATGACATTAAACCATAAGAAGTACTACCAAATGCTGATAAAAGCAATCTTGGTAAAAACATTCCACAAACTACAGTAATAAATTGACTAATTAAGGAAACAACATTATTTATTACTAATTTTCTTTTCAATGAGAACACCTCTTTCAAATTTTCTGTTTAGCATTATTATCTAAATACCAGTCAACAAATTTCTTTATCCCTTCATCTATCCTTACTTTTGGTTCATAATTTAATATTTCTTTCGCATGTGAAAAATCGCTATATGTAATATTTACATCTCCAGGTTGCATCGGTAATTGTTTTATTTTAGGCTTTTTATTTAAAGTATTTCCAATTACATTAATTAGATCAATTAATGAAATTGGGTGACTGCCACCTAGATTGAAAATATCGTAAATATGTTTATCTTTTTTCATAACATAATTTAGAGCAAGAATGGTTCCTTCAACAATATCGCTAACATATGTATAATCTCGTGCTGTTGATCCATCTCCATACATGGGTATCGATTCATCTTCAAGCATTAATCTAGTAAATTTATTGATGGCCAAATCAGGCCTTTGTCTTGGACCATACACTGTGAAATATCTAAGACATGCAATATTCATATCAAATAAAGAATGATAGGTATAACATAACAATTCACCAGCTTTTTTTGTTGCTGCATATGGGGAAATAGGGTTATCAACGGGATCTTTTTCTGAGAAAGGCACCTTTTTATTATTTCCATAAACTGAAGAAGAAGAAATAAATACAAAGCTTCTTACATTATGAAAACGACATGCTTCAAGTAAATTGGTCAATCCCATTAAATTTACATCAACATAGTAACTAGGATTATCAATTGATGGTCGAACTCCAGCATTTGCTGCTAATGATACAACGCCATCAAAAATATGATTCTCAAAGATACTATTAATAAATTCTTTATTACGTATATCTCCTCTATACATTTTATAGTAAGAGCCATTTTTCTCAGCAGTCTTTTCAACTAATTTTAAATTAGTTTCTTTTAGTGAAGGATCATAATAATCATTAAAATTGTCTACAGAAATAACATCATGACCTCTATTCATTAATTCTTCTGATAAATGTGAGCCGATAAAACCGGCGCCTCCGGTAATTAAATATAACATTTTATTCTCCTTTACTTATTAATTAAATTTAGCCATTGTAATAAAATATTACTCTGATCATATTCTTCTGTTACAAAATGAAAAGCATTCTCTATAAGTTGTTTTCTTAATGCTTCATCATCAAAAAGTAATGATATTGCTTGACTCATGCAATGTTTTTTATCATCTTTTTCACAAGGAATTAATATTCCATTATTATGTATTTCCATAGAATTTATTTTTCTTGTATAATCATATTTATTTGCAATAAGTTCTCTTGGCCCTGACAAGCAGTCTGTAGATATTACTGGTACTTTTGAATACATTGCCTCTAATATAACATTACCAAATCCTTCAAAGTTGGAAGATAAGACAAAAACACTAGCTTTCTTTAAATATTTAAATGGATTGTTTGTGTAAGGTATAAATATAACTCTATCTGTAAGCCCTAAATTTGAAACAAAATGTTTTAAATCTTTTTCTAAAACCCCGCTACCAACTAGCATTAGGATCGAATCTGGATATAGTGAAGAAATTCTAGAATATTCTTCTATTAAATATTTATGATTTTTGGGTACATCTAATCTACCAACATTAATTATGATCTTTTTATTTTTTAAAAAATGATCCATTTCTTGTTCTAAGGGTTCTTTTAATTTGTTATTTATTTCATTAGTATTAAAAAAATTATAAATTGTTTGTATTAATTTTTGATTAACGTTAAAATTTGTAACTAAATCGTTTTCTACACCTTTAGATATGGCAACTATTGAATTTGCTCTATTATATAATTTTTTCATTAAGAATAGTTCAATTTTTTTAGACCTTGACCTATATATATTTTTTTGTATTGATTTAAAACTACGAACAGATATGATAGTTTTGCATTTTTTATTATTTGATAAAATATTTATTATATTAGGATAATCCAGAAAACTGATTGAGCAATCAATCTTTAATCTTTTTTTTAATTTCCTTATTTCTGTAATTAAATAAAAATATTTATATAAAAAACGTATGTATTTATTTTTATATTTTAGTTCAGCCTTCCTTAATTCTAAATCAATAACAGATCCTTTGTACTCATAAGTGATTTCATTACCATTAAAAAGAAATAAATATACTTTATCAACTTCTTCATATATATTTTTAGCTAATTGTCCTGCAATTCTTTCTGCTCCGCCTCTTGATAAAGTAGGACAAATTATAGCTACATTTTTATCAATCATAATTATTTTTCCTCCGAAACATTTGAAATATTAATATATTTCCCAAATATGCTATCATAATTGCTTGGTACAAATGGAACAAATCCTCCACCATTAAAAAAAGTAAATTCCCCAAATAAAATTTTATTATCAATTACATAAAAGTCCAATCTCACTTGTGGTATATTCTTTGAAAGTTTTCTTGAAATGCTGATTATTTCATCAAAACATTTTGGTTTTTCAAACAGATAGCTCGAACTAGGATGATTGCTAAGTCTGACATTTAGTTTATTGAAGTCGAAATCGTAGAAATCAACTTTTGCTTCTTTTGGCCCTTTTTCTCTATCACTCGCAATGTATAGAAATTTTGGTTCTCCATCAAAGCAAAATATTTTATAATCTAATAGACCATGTTGACTATCTACGTCTTTCAAATACTGTTCAATGACAATTCTTGGAGGAACATTTTTATATGGCCATTCTCTACATTTGTAATATTGATTTTTTTTTAAGTTTTTTTTTATTTTCAATTTTGCATTTTCAAAATCAAAATTATTCTTATCTTTACATATAATGACACTTCCAGAATCATGAGTACACTTTATAACAAATTGTTCAGGAAGGTCAGAAATTTTCATTGTTTCAAACTCTTCATATGTTGAATATAATTTAATCAATGGAATAAGATATTTTTCACCAATTACATTTTTCACATAATTTCTCACTTCATATTTATCTACTAGCTTTATATATAGTGGCCTTCTATCATGTAATTTTAACCATTGTAATTTTTGATTATATGTTGTAGGATTATTTAAATTTAATTTTTCATTAAATGATGCTCTATATTTTAAATTAAGAAAAACTTTATCTGGTAAAAAACGAAAATCAATAAATTTATTTAAATAACCGAACAAAATATAAGGATTGTCCGCTATCCGTTTCAATTTATTCATATTAATTCCTGCTCTTTCTTTTAAATCTAATTAAATAATTCAAATATAATTTTTTCTGCTCTTTTATTCCAAGTATATTTCTCATTAAATAGATTCTTACCATTTTGTCCAATTTTATTTGCAATTGTTGGATTATTTTTACAAAACTGTATTTTTTCTATCCATTCCTCGATGTTATTACAATTACATAAAAAGGCTGTTTCATTATTAGTTAAAATCTCTCTTAAAACAGGTAAATCAGAACAAATAATTGGTTTGCCCAATGACATATATTCAAATAATTTTAATGGTGACATCCAATTAGCTAAGTTTTCTTTTCTGCTATTCTTGGATGATGCTCCATATACTTTATTCAAATAGGGGGCTAATAAGATGCCCATTTGTTTTCCATAAGCAACCGTTTCATTGTGAGGAACAAAACCATAAAAAAACGCATTATTAACATTACCTACAACTTTTTTCCAATAGGATATATCGCTATCGTTACCACCTATGATATGAAAATCAGTATTAGGCATTTTTTGGATCAATTGAGCAATAATTTCCATTCCTTTTCCAGGATATAACTGACCGATATAACCAACTTTTAATCTTTCATTATCAATATTTAGAGTAATATCATATGTTTCTTCTTTAGGCATATCTGCTCCATCATGTGCAACGATAATTTTATTTTTATCAATTTTATTTTTTAACGACAAATGTTCTTTTAATGCCGTACTTATAACTACTAGTTTTACCAAGTGTTTGCTTTTTGAAATATGATTGAAAAATGACACCTGATATTTACCTAAACTTTCTATAGGTTGATGGAGCTCTAAAGAGAATCTAACATTGCTTATTAGAGATAGAAAATAGCAAATATTAATACTCCTTCCATAAGCAATATCTGGTTTTATTTTATGGATGTATAAAGCTGCACGAAGTGCATATAAATAAGCACCTCCTTTAATATTTAATTGTTTCAATTTTATTACCTTAAAACAGTTTTCAACGCCATAAAATTTATAAATATCATCACATTCTAATAAATTTACATTTGGAGCAAGAAGTATGACTTCATTTCCATTTTTAGCAAATGCCTGACACATTTTCATTATATGAACACTATTTGCTTCTTTGGATGGGATCTTTGCATCAGAATAATATACTATTTTCATACAGTGATACTCCCTTTTTTTGATAACAAATATAAAGTAAAAAAGTAAAAGGGCATGAAATATTGCATAATAAAAGGTTCCTTGGCTTCAGAAATAATAATAACTAAAAAAAGTATTGCTAATATAATTTTTACTTTTTTATCATAACAAGAAATAATGATTTTAATCATTGAATAATAGAAACTGCCATAAAACAATAGAGAACCAATGATTCCCATTGAAAAATAACTACGAATATATCCACTGTCATGATAACAAGAAATATTACCTACAGTACCTCTTGTAATGCCTGTTCCAAAAAATGTCCTTATAGAAAGTCTAGGAATATCCATTCCAAACAAAATAAATATTGATGATTCTGAATTAAAAGAAAATACGTTTTTCCATTTTTCAATTATTCTTATGTATAATTCTGGTAATATAAATTTACATATCAATAAGAAAATAATTGCAGCAATTAAAAAGATTAAACATATACTTAATATTCTTTTTATATTATTAATATGTAAATCGTTAAATATTGTATATATCAATAATAAGATTCCAAAAATAGTACCTGTCATGCCACACATTAGACTAGAAAACATTAACCACATAAAAGAAATATAATAAAATAGTTTATGTTTTCTATAAAAAATCATATAAGAACAACTCAACATACCTAAAAATAAAATTAAAGTTATGGATGCTCCAGAAGCACCTAAACCTTGAGCTCTACCTATATATAAGTAAGAATAATTTGATTCATTAAGAAAAATAGCATCAGCTATTTCTCTATATATTTGTGAAGTCTGTTGCAAAACAATTGTCACCGTTTCAAATAAACAAACAAGAATATAACATTTAATAAATTCATTTTTATTTTTAAAAATACAAGAAAAAAAGATTGGTGCAATACATACATAGAGTGAAGTGAATACCAAAAGATTCAATATATATCTTCCATTACTTTGATTTATAATAACTAAAATAGAAGTATAAAAACAAAGAAAAATTAAAGCCATCAAAATTATTTTTATATATTTGGTAACAAATGATGAGATGATACCAATTAATTGTTTTCTTTTATAAAATACTATATAAAGTATTACTGTAAATAAAACTAATTTACGACTTGAAAATAATGTAGGTAGACATTTTAATTGAATTTCAAAAACAAAAAAATATAACAAAGAGATTTTTATAAATTTATCATACTTAGATATAAAAGAAAGTAATTTATTTTCTTTAGCCAAATTCATGATAAATCATTCCTTCTTTCCTATAATATATTCAACATAATCATGCCATTCCTTGAAAACATTTTCTGCTTTATACTCTAAAGCTTTATGCTTTGCCTCTTTGCTAATAGATGCTGCAAATTGCTCATTATCTAAAATTCTTTTTATTCCTTTAGCTAGTGATAAAGAATCGCCTATCGGAACTAAAATTCCATTGATGTTATTTTCTATTAACATTTTTGGCCCTCCACATGGGCAATCAGTAGAAACACTTGGAACACCAATAGCAAGTGCCTCCATTAAAGCATTTGGCATACCTTCATAGTCAGAAGATAAAACAAAGACTGCAGCTTTTTTCATTTCTTCCTGTATATTAGTAGATAATCCTTTTAAAATAACTTGCTCATGTAAGTTGTTTTCATTTATATATAATTGTAATCTATTTTCAAGGCTTCCTTTTCCATATATTAATAAATGGATGTCTTTATAGTCATCTTTTATTAATGAAAAAGCCTTAATTAATAATTCGTGATTTTTCTGTTTTTCTAATCTTCCACAAGATATAATTAAATTTTTTGTAGGCGAATAATCTACCTCATAAAAAACATGATTAACACCATTAAAAATAATGGTTGATTTATTTTGTAATTTTTCGGGAAACCACAATTGAGCATCTTTTGTTTGAAAAACACATCCATCCGCCATAGGTAATAAGTATTTTGCAAGAAACTTACTCAATTTTCCAGAATATTCTTTATTTGGATCATTTCTAACTGAAATAATCTTTTTAACATTTAAGCCTAAACTAGATATAATTGCTCTATAATTTGGTTCGGCCATGAATGAAATAATAACATCTGGTTTTTCTTGTTTTAGTATTTTCCTTAATCGAAGAATTCTTGTAATGTTTCGACTTATTTTATTAAAGTGATTTACTTTGTTTTCTAAATTTATTCTTTTTATATTTTTTTTCAATTCGTATTCTTCTGATGTTGAATATGAAGTAACAAAAATGCAAGAATTAAAATCTGAAAAATAATTTGCAAGATTTACTAATACTCTTTCTGCTCCACCTCTATTTATAGTATTAATATAGAATATAATTTTTCGATTCACTATAAATACCTACTTTCCTCATAACATTTTTTATAAAAATCCGATATCCATTTAACATTATGTGTTATATCAAAACCACTGTCGATGATTAACTGATATGTATCGATTCTTGTGCTAGTGATTTCATCAAGTTTTGTCAACCAAGGTGAAATACCTTTATTTATAGGAAGAAAATGTATAGTGGGTGTAATATCAACTTCTTTAGTTATAGTATTAGAAACTAAACACGGTAAACCAGAAGCTTGTGCTTCAACTAGAGATACAGGTAATCCTTCCCATAATGATGGAAATAGAAAATAATCAAATGCTTGCAAATAAAGATCAATGTTTTCTTTAAAGCCTAACAAAATTACACAATCATTTAAATTATAGGATCTAATTATTTTTTTTATGTCTTTTTTTAATTCACCATCACCTAAAAGTACAAGTTTAGTGTTTTTATTTTTTAAGTGTATTGCATTGAATAATTTTAATAAAAAGGGATAATTTTTTGATTCATGAAATCTTCCTATATGTCCATATAATTCACATGTTTCATCTACATTTAATTCTTTTCTAGTTTTATTTCTATTAGACATATTAAAACGGTATTTTGAAGCATCAATAGAATTTTTTAAAATATAATAATTACTTTTTTTTGTGGTTTTCTTTCCATATAGCCATTCACCACTCGTCTGAGAACATGCGAAAAAATAATTTGCTTGGTATCTTAATGGAAATTGTAAAATGGTTTTTGCATATTTTTTTAATCCTGTACTATTTGAAGTGCTATGGCTATGAATAATAGTAATTACACCATTTCTTTTGGCAATCGGCAAATACAATGAAGCATAACTCCTAATATGAGAATGCAGAATTTTGTATTCTGGATGCTCTTTAAAAAATGAATTCCAGTTTTTAATTAGTGATAATAAATTTAATCCATTAAAAGCTGGTATATAATATATACGACCACCCAATTCTTTTATTTCTTTTTCGTAATATAATTCGTCTTGGTGGTCTATAATGAAATCAAATTGTATTTTGTTACGATCTATCTTTCTATAAAGGTTCATAACCATTGATTGTGAACCACCTATATTTAATCCACCAATCATGTGTAATACTCTTATCATCTAAAATACCTCTTTTTAACTTTCTGAACTATTGCTTGATAAATTAAATTGTTGAAATAAATTAATCTAAGTGATTTTAAATTATATTTCTTCATTAACAATTTTCATGTAATTGGATACTACAATATTTCTATCAAATTCATTTTCAACTTTCTTTCTACCTGCTAACCCCATATTGACTTTTTCAATATACGGAAGATTAATGAATTTTTCTATTTTTTCTATTAAATCTTTTGAATCGTTTGCTTTTATAATATAACCATTTACACCATCTTCTATAACTTCTTTACAGCCACTACGATTAGTTGTGATAATAGGTCTTCCACTTGAGCATGCTTCTAATAAAACATTATTAATTCCTTCAGGATAATAAGTAGGGAGAATAACACAATGTATGTTTTCTAGAAATTCTGAAATATTACGTATTAGACCATGATAGATTACAATTTTATTCTTATTAAAATCTGTTAGCTTTCCACTGTATTCTGGTTCACAAAAACCACAAATATGAAATTCAATGTTTGGATACCTTTTTTTAATTGCCTGAGCAGCTTCCAAATATTGATCAATTCCTTTTTCTTTCATGATACGGCTTATAAATGCAAATTTTAAAGTATTACTTTGAGGATATTTTTTGAGCGGGAATCGCTCGAGATTTACACCCGATCCAGGTAATAAATGATACTTTCCAATAGCAATTTTTTTGTCAGCAAAAAACTGCATATTCTCATTATTCTGAAAAAAAACTTTATGTATATCTTTAAAAGCATACTTATAAAGCCAAATTATTAATTTTTGCTTCCATCCTTGATTTTCTACAGCCGTACCTAATCCTGTAATATTAGCAACGAAAGGTATTTTCGCCTTTCTAGCAGCAATGGCTCCATATATATTAGGTTTGATCGTAAAACCAAAAATAACATCAGGGTGAATCTTATTTATTATTTTTCTATATTCTAACAATATCTTAAATTCTTCAACAGGATTTATTCCATGTCGATTAATTGAAATATCATAATATTCTACTCCTAGCTTAACAAGTTCATCTATTCGTTCGCCATATGGTGAACATACGGCAACTTTATGTCCTTCAGAAAGTAATTTTTCAACTAATTCTAGCCTAAAATTATAAATTACGATATCATGATTTACTAAAAATAAAACTTTACTCATTTTTTCCCTCTGCCAATCGAAGCGATTCTTCAAAAGAATACTTGTTGTAATCTTCTTTATATCTTGATAGTTCTTTATCTATCGTTAAATTCCCAAATACTTTATTGATATATGTCTGTTTATTAAAAAGCTTGATAAAAGGATTGAAGATTCCTGTAAACCATATCTTATGATTATGTATCTTTGCGATTTCCTTGATCATCTCCGCACTGCTTACATATTCGCGATTCTGTGGTAAGTAAATTCCACTCTCTTCGTTATCGATCATTAGTCGTATAAATTCGATCAGATTCCCTAGAAAAAGCATGCTTCGCTGATTCCTAAGTGTAGGAAATATAGGTGTCTTTCTTGCAAATTTAGACATTAGTGGATAATTACCTTTTGAGTTTGGACCATAAATCATGGGTGGTCGTACTATGACAACCTTGAAACTTTCATCTTTCAAAGGTCTTATCTTGATCTCTGCCTGCTTCTTGCTGTCACCATAAAAATTATCAGGAGTCAGTGGGGTATCTTTGGTGATGACTCTATCTTCACCAATTTTCCCGCTTCCATAAACAATAATAGAAGACATAAAAATAAACTGTTTTACACCCTCTTCTTTTGCTTTCTTTGCTGTTTCATAAGCTAAATCAGTATTGACTTGATAATAAAGTTTTCTTTGACTCTCATCAGGTGTTGAGTGTGCCAGTCCTGCTACATGATAAATGACATCATAAGATGAAAAATCATGATTTCTCCATTTATCATTTCTCATCTCTAATTCTTCAATCTCATATTTATCAGGATATTTCAACAGCTCATCTCTGAAATGAGTTCCTATATAACTTCCTTTACCGGTGATCAGAATTCTTTTCATGAT
>NZ_JBVAYM010000029.1:0-26298 GCF_055420025.1 Traorella sp. mt218 | reverse complement strand
ATGAATGCTGCCGTCGATCTGTAAACCATTATAATCCAAGATCGCACATAAATTATCTAATTTGTAATGAGCCGCCGCCATTGCAGCTTCCCATACCTCTCCTTCCTGACTCTCACCATCTCCTAAAAGAGCATAGATACGATGATCATTTTGATCGAGTTTATTGGCCATTGCCATACCTACTGCCGCACTGATACCCTGTCCTAAGGAACCTGTCGACATATCCACACCATCAACAGAAGCCATATTCGGATGTCCCTGCAAATTTGAATTAATTTTTCTAAAAGTTAAAAGCTCACTTTCATCCAAAAATCCCTTTTCACATAATACTGCATATAATAAAGGTGATGCATGACCCTTGCTTAAGACAAAGCGATCACGATCGATGCCTTTCACATTATCTTCATTGATATCCATGACATTAAAATATAAATAGGTAATGATATCGGCACTGGAAAGACTTCCTCCCGGATGTCCGCTTTGAGCGCTTGCTACCATCTTAATGATATTCTTACGAATATTTACAGCATGCTGTTTCAATTCTTGTGTTGTTAACATAGGTTCCTCCTCTAGCAAGTACATTATACTTGATTCCGGGAATAAATGATAGTCATATGAAAATGTTTTTCAGACATTCACTGCTTTTTTTCTGTATTTGTTTGGCAGGCAAAAGAAAAAGCATCGTTCAGAAGATGCTTTCTAATCCTTTCCGATTCCTAAGATACTATATAATATAGATATACATATGGCTGTCAAGATCGTTAAGCCAAAGGATGCAATCTGAAAATCCGGCTTCAAGACCATGACCGCTAAATACAGGATCACGCCATTGATCACCAGTTGGAAAAGACCTAGGCTCATGATCGTAATCGGCAAGGCCAAAACAGATAAGATCGGTTTTACAAATTTGTTTAAAAGAGATAGTACGATAGCTACTAAAAAGGCAATCGAAAAATCTCGAACATATACACCATCAAAAATATAGCTCATCAGCATGATCACACCTGCTCCCAGAACAAGCTCTAAAACAAAACGAACAATTCCTTTGCTCATAATATCACCCTCACTTTTGAATTGTATTTTACCATAAAATAAAAGGAATGCAAAGTTTATAACAATTTTGACACCAGATTAATCAATGAAAATAACAAAGGAACATGATATAATATGAACAAGGAGCGTGAAAATATGAAACATGATGTTGTAGAAGCTATTGTAGAAATCCCTTTTCGTTCGAGAAACAAATATGAGATTGATAAGAAAACCGGTAAGATCCGATTAGACCGTGTGCTTTATTCAGCGATGGGTTATCCAACTGAATATGGAACGATTGAAAATACCCTGGCACCTGACGGCGACCCACTGGATATCCTTATTATCGGTACAGAACCAACATATCCGGGATGTATCGTTCCTTGTCGTGTTGTTGGCTATCTGACGATGATCGATAATGGCAAGGAGGATTATAAACTGATTTCAGTCGTAGATTGTGATCCTCGCTATGATGAGGTCCAGGAATTAAAAGATGTATCTTCTTTTACCTTAAAAGAAATTCATAATTTTTTTGAAAACTATAAAACTCTGGAAGATATCGAAGTAACCGTGGGTGAATATCATGAAAAAGAAGAAGCGCTTAAGCTGATCGAAGACTGCCGAAAAGCGTATTTACAAAAACAATAAGCTTACTCTTATGCCACATAAAAATTATCTTGATTTTTGCGCAAAGGATTGCTATAATATGAAAGCAATTCAAATGCGCGTGTGGCGAAACTGGCAGACGCACCAGACTTAGGATCTGGCGGTTAATCCGTGGGGGTTCGAGTCCCTTCACGCGCACCATATTGAAATTATCCTTTAAAATCAGGCTTTCTGAATGATTTTAAGGATTTTTTTTATTTTATTTTTTTACCACAATTTTGGCATTTTTCAGATTTTCCTAAAAATTACCACAATTTGCAAAAAAATCTAAAAATCATGCCCCTGAAAAATTACCACAATTTTCATTAAATCAGGCTGTCTGGCATGATATTCAACAGGTTATTCGCCAAATCTGCCTTCGACTGGAAATCCAAATGTGAATAAATATTGGCAGTTGTCGAAATGTCCGAGTGACCTAGCCACTTTTGAACTTTGACCAGATTTTCTCCTTTTGCAAGCATAAGTGTTACACATGTATGTCTGAGATCATGAAAGCGGATATATCTTACACCATGTTTTTTAGATACTGATTAAAATGCTGAGTAATATACCCCGGTTTGATGACCCGATCTGCAGGTTTTTTTTCAACCAGTGATTCAAACTGATGATCTGATTTCTTTAGTAATAATTTTATTATCTATAATCTGAAACTCTTTATTAAACTTTATTAGATCGTTATTTTTCTCATGTGTGATCACTATAAATATTTTATTTGTGTCTTTGCAGCATTGATTTATGAAAGCATAATATTGCTCCTTTGTCGATTGATCCAATCCTGCTTCCACTTCATCTAAAATGATAACAGAAGATCTTTCAATTCTAAGAAGAAGTTTCATCAGCAACAATTTCTTTCGTTGACCTGTAGATAATGATTGTCCATTATTTTCAATCTTCGTATCCCACATCAAATTAAAATTACTCAATTGTGAACATCTGTCCAACTCATCTTCGTCTGCATTTCCGTACGATATAAGGTTTAAATATTCCTTAATTGTTGTATTTAAAAATTGCTCTTCCTGATTTAGATAAAGTATTTCATTATTAAGACTTTCTTGCGTAAAATCTTTTATATCTACTCCATTCAAAAAAATAGAACCTTCTGTAGGCGGATATAAACCCAAAATCAGTTTTATTAAGGTTGATTTGCCACTGCCATTCCCACCGGCAAGACGAATGCAATCTTTCTTTTTAAATTCACAGTCAACATTTTCAAATATCATTGGTCCATCTTTTTGATATGAAAAAGAAACATTTTGAAATCTAATGCTTTCAATAGCATCTAAGTTTACACTCTCTGACTGACGAGGCTGAAGACTTCTTAAAATCTCTATATTTTCAAAACTAATCTGTGATTTGACGATTTGCTGGATCAGTTGTTCTAATTTCTGACCTTCTTCCATGACTGTATTTGATAACAAGGTAAAAAACACTAAATTAACGATAGAATTATTAATAATAGGCAAGGATAAAAAAGCAGATAATGCTATTCTGAATAATGTATTATAATTATTTACCAATCCTGTAAAGAAATAAATAATTTTATCTTCTCTTTTCGCAATCTGGATGAAGTGATGAATAATCGCTGCAGTCTTATTTAAAAAATAATAAAGTACATTATTGGTCTGATGCAAAGCAAGCAAATCGACAAATTCATTTGTATCAGCATTGAAGTTTTTAATGCTGAATTTGTTTTACCTGCCATTTTTGCTATTAATTTTCTAGAAAAAAAAGAAATGCTCAATCCAATTATTAATGAAAAAAATATAAAGGCTGTGACAACTGAATCATAAGCAAAAGATAACACTAAAACAGCAGCTATTACTAAAAGTGAACCAAACACTGACGGCATATGATGACCGATCACTCGGAATACATCTAATAGATCAGAATACATCATATGCTTGATTTTATTTAATCCTATCCTATCAATTTGTTTTAAAGATGCGTGAGAAATTGATGTTTCAATTTGAAGTTCAAGATCTTTTATATATTGTCCGCCAAAATTATCTAAAGAAACATACCAGCATATTTTTATAATTGTAAATATAAATAAATATATAGCGAATATGATAAGCCCGATAATAAAATTCTGCCAATCCCCGTTTTCAATGATACTATCTAAATAAGCTCGCATACCATATGGTATCATCATGTTCAATATCGTCATTATAAACACGATAATAAGCGAAATTAGAAATAAACGTGTATAAGATTGAATTGCTTCTACAAAAAATGTTACTATCTTTTTCATCTTAATACCCCCCTGCTTCTTTCGTTGTTAATAAATACTTTTTTAACATAAAATATGTTATAGAAAATATTTTAGAATTATTTATGTACTTCTATCAATTTATTGTATTTTTCATATCAATACTCTTTGCGAATATATCTAAAAAATGTGTATTATGATTTAATTATTTACATTATCCTATATGAAGCATCATTTCTCTTAATCTTTTTACTTTGTATATTATATCTCAAAATAAAGTGTCAATCAAATCATCAACAAAATTTAATATACATAAAAAAACGATATTTCTTATTTTGAATATTTATGGTAATTTTACCGCTTTTTTCAATGTGATCTACAACCTCATCAGCCCCTTTATTCTTCATTTGATATTCTTACAAAAAGCTATAAAATTCCCAATAATCTTAGCAGTACACTTTATTCAGTAAATATAAATTGTTTTTTTCAAAATAATATGATATATAAATGATAAAGAAGTCATTAAAGCTTAGAAAAAAGGGGAATTCATGAAATCATTTATAAAAATTAACAGAATCATACATTAATAATAAGAATTTATTTAGTAGTTTTCATTAGAATTTTCAATTTATAATTACAATTATGACTTTATACGGAAGGAGGCACAAATGAAAAAATCGATATTACTTATCTTACTTTCTACACTTGTTTTAACGTCTTGTCACATTAATAAAAAAAATGACCCTACAATAGATCTTGAATTGGCAAATACTCCATATACCAGTGAAGAATATAAATTAGATGAGGATGGTATCGGTGTTGTAGTTGCTTCTAAACTTTATGATACAGAAACAGAAGATGAAAAAGGAAGAATCGTTATTTATGTACAAGGCGAGGACTGGCATAATGAAGTTTTTATAGCATGGATGGAGTGTCATTTAATCAATGCATTTTGTAATGATAAGGATTGTTTAGAGAGTTTGCTGTATGAAGTATTTCAATTACAAGAAGATGACTTTTTAAATGAAACGTTAAATTATTTTAGTGCTTTTTATGAATTAGACGAAGATTTTATTCTTAAACGTCGAGAATTTGAGGGCTATGATGGTTTTATAGAGGTAACTATAAGCGAGAATAAAGATGCTAACATATATTCTAAACCATATATTTTAGTCGAACAAGGCAAGCAAGATCAACTGATTATTGAATCTCGTGTATATGAGATCGGACAAATATTGCCACTTAAAGATAGAAACAAAGAATAATGTGTACCAACAAATCTAAAGATATTTCTAAAAGAAAAGGGAGAAAATAATAATGAAAAAGAAAAGAATACTATCTTTATTTACTATCAGTATGATATTGTGCGGCTGCACGAATAGTGCTACACAGGAAGAAATTGATTTAGTAGAAGCTTTGTATGCTGATGAAGTATGGCTCACAGATGAGAATCAACAAAATATTACGGATGAGTTCAAGGAAGAATATTTAGAAGATTATCAGAATAAGAAATATCATGAAATCTATGAAGAAATGATGAAATATGATCCTACTTCAATCATGGATCTCGATGGAAACAGTATTACAATTAATAATGAATAAATATGAAAAAATTATTGTCATTATTTGTATATTTATGATTTTCTTATTGACAGGATGTCAAGATGATCAAATATCTCCAACCAATGAAGTAAGTCTACAATACGATAGTCTGGATAATTTCTATGGTGACGAAAATTAGAAAAATCATTTTCACGCCTGACTAAATACTTGAATAATCGTGAGTTTGTGGAAGATAATGATCTTCAGACTCTTACTGATACCATGAATGAATATTCTCTTTCAATCCTCAGTAGTTTTGTTATCGATGAAGAATTTAAATTGGATCTATCTGATTACAGTACATTAAATCAACTAACAAATACAACTAATGAAGATGTAAACATTATACGTTTTGAAAATATCAATTATCCTTATATAACATATTATGAGGGTCTTTATACAAATCAGTTAGTTCCTACAATTTTTTATATCTATTATAACTCTGTCACCCTTGATAGAATTGATTTCTATTTTTGTCTGAAGAATAATTCAGAGTGGCAGCTCATGGAAGTCATTCATCACCCAGTGGCAAATAATCAACAAATCGTTGATACAATTTTTGATGGAATATATCTCTTTTAGTTTTGTTCCTTCAAATGAATAAATGAAATTCTAAAATTACAAATATCAATTTTGTCTTTATGTAAAGAACTTAATATATATAATTAGGAGAAATTAACATGAAGAAAATATTATTCATTATATTAGTAATTAGTTTGACAGCTTGCTCCTCTTCTAAATATGTCATGCAGGAATTAGATGAACCTGTACGTGATATCTACACTGAAAACTTCTATGCCTATATTTATAAACCAAAAGGACATACTGATGAGGAGTTTAAGAAATTTTATAATATTGATCCTGATGTTGATATTTCCTTAGATGATTTCCGTCTATTATATCTGACTGCTGATTTTGAAAAAATACCTGATTTTGGATTAACGATGCTTTTTCTTATTGATACAAAGACAAATGATTTCTATTTAAATGGTGCTGAAATACCTTATAACCCTTGGAAAAAAGAATTTGAAGATATATTGCCGGATCCTTTATATTTTTATGATAGAGAGAGCAGTCATAATTTTGATTTTTGTTCTTCCTGTAAAGTTGATTATTTTAGAAATTGTTCTTATGCTGCCGCTTATTATATTGGCGATGCTACCGATGAAGAGATTCTAAATTATATTAGAAGAATTTATTTTGGTTTTAATCTTCATGAAGATTATAAATATTACCAAGCCTATCAATTAGGACATCTCTATCAAATTAATGATGTCAATATCATCTTCGAACAAAGCGATGGTGAAATAGTGAGAATCCAGTAATACATATAAAAACAGAGAAAGGCATGACATCAAACAATACATGTTGATGTTATGCCTTTTTAATTATATTCCTACATTTTTCCGATAAATCACCAATGACAACAAATAACAAATAACAAAGAAAATAATAATCACAAGAACACTGACGATATTCACTGAAAGTAAGGATGTATGCATCACATTACCCAAAGCCTTTACCGAAAAATAAGAAGAAATACTCATAACTACTAGTGGTGTAATATAAGCAAAGAGCAGTTCATCCGCAATCGATCTCTTCAATGACTTTTTGCTGATACCCAGCTTCAATAAGATCGCATAGCGTTCTTTTTCCTCAAAGGCACCATTGTACAGTTTCATAAACAGGATACAGCCTCCGGCAAATACAAATACCATAAACATAAAGATCGAAACGCTATACAAGATCTTGATCCAAGCGATCTCCTCTCTTTCAGGATTGATCTTCACAAGTCCTAAGCAATGTTCACTTGACTGAATATCTTTTACAGAAGCTTCAAAATGACTTGCATCAACGATCTTGTAATTATACAGATGCATCTTCTGCCCATAAATCTGTAATTCATCATATACACGATCATTGACGATCATATAATCCATATTTTCCTGCATATAGCCCAAATAAGGCGTATCCGTAGAAGCAATTGAACGATAGTCCTGCCCATTGATCGTATTGATCTCTTCCACCAGATCATTAGTCAGTGACATCAAATATAGACGATTCAAAGAAATAAATTCTTCATCGCCAGGCTCTGGCAAATCAAAATCCATTTCTGTATCTTCAGCCACTTTTTTGACTTGTGAATAGGCCAATAGCGCATAAGGCATTGCATATGGATTATCCATATTACCGGAATCAATCGTCAAAATCTCAATATCCGAAGATACATCAATATCATTGTTTTTCTCAATCAATGATGCAAATTCCTGACGATATCCGGAAGCATCACTTATGACCTGAAACGTATATGTATTTTCAAAATGAACGATACCATCATATCTGTTTTTCATCGCAAAGCCAAAAGCTAAAGCTGTCACCGAACAAAGCATCAAAACGCAGACCATGGCATAGGTACGATAATTTTTACGGATCCGAAAGACCACATTATTGATCCAAAGATTTCGTTCACGTTTATATAAGAAACGCTTATGAGCAGCAAGGCTCTGAAAGATAAGGGGAATCAGCCCACCAAAAAGCAAATAAGTACCGGCTACGACCAATACGACAGCAATAAAGACATTTCCCATGACTTCTATACCAGCTTCTTTGATGGCCATATAATATCCTAAAACAAGAATGATCACACCTGCAATTGCCTTAAATACTAAAAGTATTTTTTTCTGTTTCACATATTCATTTTGACGATTGGCAGATACCATGTCCAATACGCTGCTTCTGACAATATTGATATATCCCTTGATCACAAAAAGTAAATAAATCCCACTAAAAATCAAAGCGGTCGTAATTCCTGACTGCAAAGAAAACTGAAAATGAATTTCAACAGTAATTTCTGAAATACGCATCAGGATCATCATAAACAATTGTGACGTCAAAGCTCCAAAGCCAATCCCTAAGATGAGTGAAGTCAATCCAATAAAAATTGTTTCAATTGCATATAACTTACCGATCCTTTGATTGGTCAATCCCATAAACACATAAATACCGATTTCTCTTTTCCTTTTTGTCAAAAACACATTGGTTGAATACCATACAAAGAAAAGCATGAAACAGCCAATCACAAAAGAGAGAACCTGAATGATGACAGCAACATTTCTCGCATTGCTTTCACCTAACTGATTCAAGATACCTGAATCGACCAGATTCATAAAATTGCAAAGGATCATCGTCGTAAAGGAAAGGGAGATGATCAAAGAAAGATAGCTTTTAAAGCTTGATTTGAAGTTTTGAAAAGCCAGTTTCAACATGCTCATGAAAAATCACTCCCCATAGATGCCTGCATATCAATGATGCGATCATAAAACTCCTTACGGTCACTTCCTTTTGTCAGCTTACATTTGATCATACCATCACTTAAGATGTAGACATCTTTCGCATAAGACGCACTGAAGGCATCATGTGTCACCATGACGATCGTTGCCTGCCCATTGTCATTCACCATCTTTAAGCATTCCAAAAGATCACGGCTTGATTTAGAATCCAATGCTCCTGTCGGTTCATCCGCAAAGATAATTTCCGGATCGCTGATAAGTGCCCGACAAGTTGCCCCTCGCTGTTTCTGTCCGCCTGAAAGCTGATATGGGTATTTATTGAGATGCTCCCTTAAACCAAACATCTCTGCCAGCTTTTTTGTTTTTTGAATACACTCTTTGGACGATACACCATTTAAAGAAAGGGGCAAAGCAATATTGTCCTGTAAAGTCATCGTATCCAGCAAGTTATAATCCTGGAAAATAAACCCGATCTTATCCTTACGGATCTGTGAAAGCTGGGTATTGCTGCAACGGGTAATATCTGTTCCATCCAAAAAGACAGAACCCTGTGTTGGTTTATCAATCGTTGATAAAAGATTTAATAATGTTGTTTTGCCGGAACCACTCGGGCCCATGACAGCAATAAAATCATGCTGATAGATCGTAAGATCGATACCTTTTAAGACCCGGCTCTGGAATCCTCTGGTTCCATAATTTTTCACCAGATTTTTTATTTCAAGCACTTTTTTCATTTGTTATTCCTCCTTACGCACTTATTATAAATGAGTGAAAATAAAAAATACTTACGCTCTCATTACAAAAACAATCTCTAACATTACTTTTTTGTAACTCAGAGATTGAAAAATTTCGCATTGCTTTTGAAGGTAATACAAAAACGAGTATAATGATGAAATTCACTTTTGACATCAATTTCATGGCCCAGTTTATCAATCATCAATTTCACCATATAAAGACCCATTCCGGTTGATTTATAGCGACCATTATGATGATTACTGCCCGTATAGCCTCTTTCAAAGATGCGTGGCATATCAGTATCACAAATACCTTCCCCATTATCTTCAAAATATAAACGGACACATTCCTGCTGCTTTTCACACCAGATATGAATCTCAGGTTCATCAGAAGCATATTTGATAGCATTGCTGATAAGCTGGTCTAATATATAAGTTAACCATTCACTATCAGAATATACCTCCTCATCTGCATTTTCAATTTTTATATCAAAATGATTTTTAATAAGAAAATAACGACTGTTTTTAATCGCAGTATGAATACAATCCCGTAAACGAAGCTTTTTTATTTGAATATCATAGAGATTGCTTTGAACCTTACAACCTACAAGTGCATTATTTAAATACAAATTGATCTTTTCCAGCTGTTCTTTATATTGATCCTTTAATTCAGAAGTATTTTTCTCATTCATCATCATTAAAGCACTTAAAGGAAGTTTTACTTCATGACACCATTTCGCAATATAATCCTCAAGATTGTGATTCATTTCAATCTGTTCATCAAGCAGCTGCTGATATACCCTTCCATCATGATAAGCAATATCAATATTTTCATACTCGTCCATTTCCGAGGAAATAATTTCTTCCGATGAAAGAAGCTCCTGCTTTTTTCTTTCCTTTTTATAAAATGTATAAGCATCCATACTTATGACCATCAAGACACAAACGACAAGTACAACATCAATATAAATCAAAATCTGAAGATTTGTTTGTGGAATCAAAAAAATAAAATATGAATTGTAAGATATCGCTAAAAACAAGAGTAACAGAAGATATTTACCTTTCTTTTTGATATATTTCATTCTATATAATACCCCTGTCCTTTCTTTGTCAATATGACATCATATCCTGTCATTTCTTTTAGCTTTGTCCTAAGTCTGGAAATCAAGACATTCAGTGTATTATCACTGACAAACTCATTCGTATTCCATAAAGCATCCATCAAGGTGTCACGGGTTACGATAGAGCTACGATTTTCAATCAATTCATGGAGAACGATATTTTCTGATTTTGTTAATTCAACTTTTTGTTTTTTATAATATAAACAACCCGCTTCTTCATCAAAAAACAAATCTTCTTTTAAATAAATCTTCTGTTTTATCTTATACTGATAGGTTCTTCTTAAGATGGCTTCGATCTTAGCCCTCAGCAAAGGAAGATTAAATGGTTTTTCAATATAATCATCTCCGCCTTGTGCAATGGCCATGATCTTGTCTTTATCATCACTGCGACTGCTGATGAAAAGAATCGGAACCTTAGAAAATTCTCTGATCTTAAAGCACCAATAAAACCCATCATAAAAAGGAAGATTGATATCCATGAGTACCAATTGTGCATCTATTGAAACAAAGCTTTGAAATATATCATCAAATTTATCTGTGCAAATAGTATCATAGCCCCATTTTGATAAATATTCCTGAAGCTCTGTTGCTAAACGAGCATCGTCTTCAACGATCATGATCTTCATTTTATCCATGCTTCCACCTCATCTTTAATTATATAAATTATGATCTGATTTTCAACATGTGAGAGGTAACATTACAAAAATGAAACTTTAATTGTATATATTTAATAATATTTGTATATATTTTAACAAAAATAGTTTATAATAAATACAAGGGGGTATTTAGATGACTAAAACAAAAAATCGTATTGCCGGCATGAATGTATATAAGGATAAACATAATCGTGATGTTTATTATGATCGATTAACTAAAAAAGCTTATATCATTAATCCATCTGATGTTAATCAATACAATTTTTATTCCCGTCGCTTTTTTATTCCTATTATTGCATTCGTACTATTATTTTCTTTAAAAATAGGAAATATTGAATTAGGATATGCAGGAGCTGCAGGAATCGCTTTAATCATTGGTATCATCACAGAAGCTTTTTTCCGTTTTCGTTTCTTAAAATCACTATCAGCTGTTCCAAATTTCCAGCCGAAAGAAAAACCAGATTATTTTGATCAATTGGCAAATGCAGGCAATAAACAAGATTTGATGATCCGATCCTTATTATATTTTGCTTTAGGTATTGTGCTTATCGTATTTGGCTATTTATCAGAATTTGAAATATTTGAATGGATCATCTGCATAGCCTTTAGTTTAGGTGCCATCATCATGGGCATTATCAATTTGATAGCTGTTTTGAGAAAAAAATAGATTTCTGCTAGTTCCCTAACAGAAATCTTTTATTTTATCCGACACATCATATAATAACTGATCTGCCATTTCTTTATTTAAATGCTGCACTGCTTTTTCATAGTATTCTTTTGCATTCTTTAAATCATTTTTCTTTAAATATAATCGACAGCATCTAGCCGCAAAGATACCTTTAGATTGTTCCACAGAGATATTTTCATAAAGCTTTTTTACTTCACTAAGAAGTTTTGTATTCTCCTTATAGTCAACTTCATAAAGATAATACATTTCTTTAAGAATTCCTTTAATATAAGAAGCACTTTCATCTTTATATTTTTCTTTTACTTCATGATAAAGTTCTTCAATTTTATCTGTATTCTTTTTTCTCATATAATATCGTATTTCATTATAATACAGATCAAGATCTTGTTGTGCATTAAGCTTTATGCGATGTAACTGTTCAAATACATTTAATAGTTCATTTTCTTTATTTTCGCCTTCATAAACAGCCATATTTAAAATCAAACGCTGTTTTTTACTTAAAAACAATTTACAAGTCCAGCTATTTAACAACTTGCGATATGCATCATAATCTTTATCAATATATACTGCCTTCATTAACAGCATCGACTTTTTCTTAAATGAGTGAAACACCAGAAAAAATATAAGGATTGCTACCACTGCACCAATTAGAATCGGTAAAATTGCTTTTAACATAATTTCCTCCCTTTAAAATAGAAGGGGAAGACCCTATGTCTTCACCCTTTTAACTATTTACTTCCCATCAAGTAATGAAAATTAACAATTTTTGGAATATTGGCATTAATACCCAAATCCTTGGAGCAGAAGAATGCAAGAATCTGTAATGGAATAATATATTCGAAAATACAGAATTCTTTATCATCTACAAATTCAATAGAAAGGTCTTGTGGATTATCACTATGCAAATTGCCAATCATGAATTCATGAGGTGTATAATCATGCATAAAGTTTCTTAATTTAATTGCTCGCTCTTTTGAATTTCCATCTTGAGCCAGATATACGATATGAACACCTTCATCAATAGAATGATAAATACCATGGAAAAATTCTTCTAACTCATAACCTTCAATACCATAACGAACAGCTTCTTCAATTTTTAAGCGTCCTTCTAATACATTTCCATAATTGTTATCATATCCAACAACGATCATACGTTTTCCTATTACAAATTCATCTCTGTTTCTATTATACCAATCAACAGAAGCATCAATGACATTTTGTAGATTATTGATCGTCTTTTGAATTCTTTCGATGACACTATTATAGTAATCTTCGTCAATCGTTCCCATTGCCAATCCTGTTTCTAAAGCCAAAAGGATCAGATTCAGCATTGTTGCCTGATACCCTTTTGTCTTTGGACCTGCCAGTTCTTTTTCACCACAGTTAAGCTTCAGAGCCATATCTGAATATTGAGCCAGTTTTGACTCTGCACCCTGTTCTGTCAAGGAAACAGTATAGCAGCCATGTTTTTTTGAATACTCTAAACCATGTATCGTTGACTTGCTTTCTCCACCTTGAGAAGTACCAATAACAATTGTTTTTCTGTCAAATACAGAAGTAAAGTTCATATATAGCAAAGGATAATTTGCATCTACAGGAATTTGAAGCGTTCTTTCCATAAATGCACGTGTAGATAAGCTTCCATGATAAGAAGTACCTGAACCAATCAGAATCACCTTCTCATATTTATTTTTCACAAAGTTATCTACAAATTCCTTTGTATATTCCTTACGATGATCCAGTAACCCTTGTAATACAGCTGGTGTTTCCTGGATATATTCAAACATTGCATCTTCATTCATCTTTTTCAGATCTGATGCTTTATCATACTGGGTCATTGAAACTTACACTCTCTTTCTAACTAGCAGCTGGTACAAAGAATGGTAATCCTTCTACCCATACTAATAAAATTGCAATTACGATAAGACCTAACATGATCCATGTCGTACTGACACCCTTTTTCATCATATAATAGCAAAGGAAAGTCAATCCTAATGGAAGAATATTTGGACATAATGCATCAAACATATCCTGAATTGCATAAGATACATCACCAAAATTCAATGTGATTGATGTAGATACAGTAACCATGCTTGAAATCATGCAACCAACAACGACGTTACCTACGATCTTTGTTGCATCAGTAATATCACTGATAGCACCTGCTCCAGCAGCATCACTTAAGAATTCCATTCCTTTTTCATATCCCCACTTCAATCCATAGTAACGGAACAAGAAATGTGGAATATTATGAATCAGCCAGAAAAGAACAGGTCCTAAATAATTACCAGCTAATGCCAGTTCAATACCAATACCTAATCCGACAGTTCTTAAAGTACCCCAGAATAAAGAGTCACCAATACCAGCTAATGGACCAATCAAAGCTGTTCTGACAGCGACAATTGATTCGCCATCCATTTCAGGATGATCATGTTTTTGTTCTTCCATAGCAAGTACAACACCCTGAATCAATGTTGTACACTGTGGAGAAGTGTTATAGAAAGATGTATGTCTAACTAAAGCTTCTTTTAATCCCTCAGGATCATCAGCATAAATTTCTTTTAATCCTGGTACAAGTCCGTACAGCCATCCTACCGTCTGCTGTCTTTCATAGTTGAAGCATCCTTGAAGAGGGAATGAACGCCAGAATGTTTTTTGTAATGTTTTCTTAGATAATGACATAATAATTCCTCCTTTATGCAGTTTGCTGTCTACTATTGTTATACATCACAAAAGCAATGATTGCGCCAATGAATGTACAACCTAATGTACTCAATCCTAAGAAAGCGTTTAATACGAATCCTAGGAATAAGTAAGGTGCATAATTCTTATCAAATAAGAAGTTCATCAATAATGCCATACCTAAGGCAGGCAATAAACTACTTGACCTAGATAATCCATCTACGATTACACTTGGCAGTGCATTAACAACCGCTTCAACTGCATCTGCTCCCCAATAGCATCCTGCGAATACCGGAATCGCTGTTAACGCAAAGAAGATCCAAGCACCGCTCCACAAAGCGTGATCGATTTTTTTAGTATTACCTTCTGCAGCAGCCTTATCAATAACGATATTGAAACGGCCATTAATAACACGACACAAAATACCTAATGACTGTCCTAAAATAGAGATAGGCATAGCCAATGTAATAACTGCTTCTGTATCCATTCCTGTCTGAATTGCATAGAATGTTCCCATAACAGCACCTACCATGCTATCTGGAGGTGTTGCTCCACCAATTCCTACAATACCTAAGAATACGAGCTGCAAAGAAGCACCCATAACTAATCCTGTATGTGGATCACCCAAGATGATACCTACCAGAACCCCCGCACACAATGGAGATTCGGTCAATGGCTGACCGAATACTCGGCCATCCCAGCGCAATAATCCTGCCAGAATAGCTACCAGAATACATTGTACTAAAAACATATTGCTAACCTCCTTGATTACTTAACTTTGTTTAGCATTTCTTGTAAAGTGACACGTTTTTGATCCGGTTTTGTTTGCTGGAAAATAACACGACCTAGATTTGCAATTTCACTCAAATCTTTCATGTCTTGTTCATCAACAAACACTTTCAGGTTTACTTGTTTCTTTCCTGGAGAATGACGCATTGCACCGACATTCACTTCAGTGATTTTTTCGCATCCTTTTACCAAAGTCAATGCGTTTTGAGCATTTGCGCATACTACGAAAATTTTCTCTTTTTCATGACTTGGATCATTGATATAGTCTAAGGCTTCAGAAATCTTCTTTAAATAAAGATTTACACCTTTAGGCTTTACCAGATTTGCTGTCATTGCATTGATAGGATTTGAAGCATAAGCATCATCAGCAATTACAATTGTATTGACACCTAAATTGGATACCCATAATGCTACTACTTCACCATGAACTAATCTGTCGTCAATTCTAAGCTGTCGAATCATTTCTTTTTCCTCCTTTCTTTCTATATTTACTGACCAAACATGTCATTTACATATACAATCGTTTCCTTTGCATCTTCAAGAAGAGAATGAATATTTTCTTTTACATTACCCTCTTCAAGAGGCTGAAGAGCAATGGCCAGCAACATACCTAAATTTAATCCAGTAATCAAATGAATATTATTACGATAAGGAACAAAATTTGCTGCATTGGTCGTTGTCGATCCTGCCGGTATATCCGTAATAATAAAGACAGGTATATCTTCACTTACTGAATCAATATAATTTTGAATTCTTTCTTTGATTTCATCCGGGGAATCACTTACACTTACCGATAATGTATCCACCATAGATGAATCACTGATGATTACATCTAAAGAATTTTTGATTCCTTTACAAAAATCTCCATGTGTCAATAATAATATTTTCTTCATAAAAACCCCTCTATATAAATTTAGAATTCATTTTCTGATGAAAATAAGGATCACTTGGCTTATTAGGATTAATACCCTTATCAACGGCAATCCTATAAGCAACGATCTGCATTGGTACGATATATTCCAAGAAATAAAAATCCTTATCATCAACAAAATCAATATCTAAAGATCTCTCATCATGGAAACCATCCTTTTCATTACAAACAACAAATTGATGAGAAGTATATTCACTCAAGTAATTTCTTAAACGTAATGTTCTCTCAAATCCATCTCCATGATTAGCTATAAATAATAAATAACAATCTTCTTTAATTGAATGATAAATACCATGCATGAACTCTTCTAATTCATAAAAGCTTGTCTGAAAACGTCCGCATTCAAGAATTTTTAAAGCACCTTCTTGAATATTTCCTTTATTTGCACCATACCCAACTACAAGCATACGTTCACATTGTTTGAACTCATCAGAATGAACGGTATACCATTCATCACTTTTTTTCGCAATGTTTTCTAAATTATCAACACTCTTTTGCATTCTTGAAATATAGTCGTTATATTCCTCTTCTGAAATAGTCTTTTTCTGATAGGCAAGCTCTAATGCGCATAAACATAAAGTCACCATTTCACAAATATAACTTTTTGACTTTGGTGAACAATCTTCTTCACCATGATCTATAAAAACTTTATATGTATTTTTCTCTGCAAAAGGTGATTCCAGATCATTGGTAAAAGCAATCGCCTTAGCTCCCTTAGACTTTGCATGTTCTAATGCCTGAATTGTGTTTGAGCTTGTTCCTGTAGCTGAAATTCCAATCACGATACAGCTTTCATCTATTAAATACTCATCTGCCGTTATTGCAGTAGGTAATACAACATAGGTTGGAATACGACTCACCTTCTCCATCAAAATTCGAGCACTCTGAGGAGAAAAATTTGAAGTACCTGCTCCTGTGATAAAAACTGTCTTTACATTTTCATCAAAAGCTTCTATATAAGATTTCGTAATTTCTTTACGATTCTCAATGATTCTAGTCGCAAATTTTCTAGCTTCATAAATATAATCATGCATATTACCTTTAAAAGTTTTCATGTTAACGCTTTCAACCTCCACGATATAAATGTATCACTTTTTTATCAATTTGTCTATACATTATTTTACAAATTAATTACAAATGAATATACATAATAGATTTTCTATTCTTTTTATGCTACTTTATCATATTTTCTTTAACGAATAATTCATTGATTTTTGGCTGATCTTTTTTCGAATCGTAGATTTCTATTCCTTCTAAAAATGTTTTTTCAATCTCTAAATTTTGGTTCATCACGACAAAATCAGCATAATAACCCTGTTCCAGTTTTCCACGTTTTTCAATACCATAATGTGTGCAGACATTATATGAAGTCATTTTCCATGCTTCTTCAAGACTGATTCCTATTTCTTTTACAATGTTTTGCAAACCATTCAAAATCGTACGATTGCTACCTTGTATTTTCCCGGTATTCGTAATAAGCGTATTGACACCGTCTGAATCAATATATCCTCCATCTAATTTATAACGTCCTTTTGGAAGACGAGTAAACTCTGAATTATCTGATATCAGCATGAGCTTATCATGTGATTTTACCTTGAAGATGATTTCAACCATTTCTTTACAAAGATGAATAAAATCACAAATGATTTCACAATAAATATCCTGATTGAGCAATGCCGCTCCTAATGCACCCACATCACGATGATGGATACCGCTCATTCCATTCCCTACATGAGTCGCTGTTACAAAATGAAAATTATTTATGGCATCAGTGGCCTGTTGGAAGTTAAAACTTGTATGTGCCATTGATAAAGCTACATGATTTTCATGCATGACATCTGTGATATTTTCAATATTCTTCACTTCTGGGGAGAGTGCGACAAGTTTCAACATACCTTTTCCATCACGGACCATTTGTTCTGCCATTTCTTTTGTAGGCTGCGGATAAGCGGCTGCCGTTCCTTTTTCTCCTGCTCTTGCCAGCCAAGGTCCTTCTACATGAATGCCTAGAATTTTTGAACCCCTTATCTTTTTATGTGTCACTGATTCAACACAAGAAACATTATCATAAGAACAAGTAGGAAACACACCGGTTATTCCAAAGCTTGCTAAATTCTTAAGATAGCATTCTACCAATTCCATACGCTCTTCCATACTTTGATTTGTATTTCTAAGTGCATATCCATAATTACCATGATTATGTGTGTCAATCAGACCAGGATAAATTATATTTCCTGTAAAATCATGATCAACTTCTTCAGATGAGCCTTTCCTGATTTCTTTAATCATTCCGTTTTCAATTTCTAATACACCATTTATACATCCATCTGAAGTATAAATCCTATCCGATCTTATTATCATATAAACCTCCTTCTAGATCTTTGACAATTACATTTTATCCCAACTTATTCAATTTGTACATACATTTTTAAATTTATAATTACATTTACCAGTTACAATTATTGATATTTGTATTATTAAATGACAATTATCCCTAAAAAAAAGCCATTTCTTTGCATAAGCAAAGAAATGGTCTTAATATGCTTACTTACTTATCAATACCTCCACTAAAGGTATATTCAAAATGCTCACTTATATAAAATGTACGTGTATATTCATAAGGATTTCCTTGGAAATACCGCTTTGTGGTGCTCTTCAATAGAGGAGCTTCTTCATTTAAAGGAAGTCCTAAATAAATTTTATGCTCCTTTTGTGCCATGATCGCCTCAATACTGATTGAGAACTCTTCTGTTGTATATCCCTGAGATGCCATATATTCATCTAAAGATCCATCAAGTATCGAAGGATTAAAATTAGGGAAACATTTTTCAACTAAAAATGTTTCTGAAACCGCAATCGTAATATTATCTCCATATCGGATCCTTCTAAAAAACAAGATACCGTCTTCAGGTTTTAAAGCAAGCTCATATGCTTCTTCCGGAAAATCTTTGCCTGTAGCTAAACGAAATTCAATAAGCTTAGAAGAAGCTTTCATCCCTACCCTTTCCATATCTTTTGTAAAACTTCCCAAAGCAGTCACAGATCTTGAAACACGTCTAATCACAAACGATCCCTTTCCAGAAATACGTTTGATCAGATTTCGCCTTTCCAAATTATTAATGGCTTTATTAACTGTCATTCTTCCAACCTGAAACATTTTGCACAATTCATATTCAGTCGGAATTTGTTCACCAATCTTATATTCTCCAGAATCAATTTTTTTTAGAATATAATTTTCAATCATTTTGTATTTCAATTCCTTTGTCATTATATTTCTCCTTTATTTATGTTATTGATGATATCTTCATTATACTTGATTTATTAGCTTTTTTCTATATATTTATAAGCCTTTTTTGGAAACTTTTTCCTATTTTAAGGCCTTATTTATGGTTTTTTACACATATTTTAAAAAAGATATATGTTTATGAACATTTGCACATTAAGATTTTGAAAACCAATAAGAACAAAATAAAAACATATATTTTGATATAAATGTCTTCAATTTATCCAATTATTATCTCAACCATAATATTTTTGAAAATATTCATATCAATTATTTTAAAAATAGTATAAAATAAATATTAGATAAGAACCTTTAAATATCAATTTGAGGAGGGCTCCTATGCAAGAAAATGATAAAAGAATATCAAAAAAACAAATCATAGAAAATTATTTGTTATCGGAAATCAGAAGTGGTCATTTAAAAATTGGTGATAAAGTACCCTCTGAATCAGAATTAACTGAAAAATTCAATTTTGGTCGCCAGACAGTCCATTCGGCCCTATCTGATCTTGCACTTATGGGAATTATTGAAAGAACCCCGGGAAAAGGTTCTTTCGTTTCCAGCTATACAGTAAATAGAAATATTCAAAAGAAAACAAGCTTCACAGAAGATATGCAAAGCATAGGAATGGAAGCTGGAAATCGCCTTTTAGAGTTTAAAATAATAAAAGGAAAAGATGCTGAAAATATTGCGAAAGAATTAAATGTTCTACCAGATGAAGAACTTTATTCGTTTGTACGCTTAAGAACCGGAAACAATACACCTATTGTTCTTCAATATACTTATATCCCCACTAAATTCATTAAACATTTTGATTTAAGCTCACTAGATAATTCACTCGATGAATATATCAAAAGTCTTGGCTATGAAATCAGTGGTTTTGTCACTCGTCTTCGAGCTGTTGAAGGAAGCGATGAGCAAATGGAACTGCTTGAAACAACTAGTCGAGCTATCTTAAACAGTGTATCAATAAGATATATCGAAAATAAACAGCCATTCCAATATACTTCTTCTTTTTATCGTTCAGATTTATATGAATATACTTTTTCATCCTTTAACTAAAAAGACTGTGAAAAGATATTCAAAAATCTTACACAGTCAATCAGCCTTTAAAATCCCATGTACTTCCTTAGATCTATAACTGTACCTGAAGCCAGCGACATAAGATGGTCTTTTAATTCCTGCAAATTCATTGTATCCTTACATGCGAGTGCTTCCATTAAAAGGGGTAAATTAACACCAGCAATACATTCTATTTGATAATCCAGCTGTTCTGCCATGATCATCGCACTCACATTACATGGGGTCCCTGCAAATAAATCAACAAAGATCAGAATTCCATCGTCATCATAAATCTTATTAATTTTTTCAATTACTTTTTCTTTTAACTCGATAGGATTATCTTCAGGGTTTAATGACAGAGTTACAATTTCATTTGCCGTTCCAAAAAACATACTTGCTGTATCTTTTAACGCTTTAGATAAACTTCCATGTGTTGCTACTAATATTTTTATCATATTTTATACCATCTTTCTTCCTAAGCAATAGGTTTGAATAACTTCATAGTCTTGATTTAATACAACGATATCAGCATCGTAGCCTTCTGCAATGATTCCTTTATTTTTAATATTTAACAGACTACAAGGATTTTTTGTCATTGCATTGATAGCAGTAATTTCATCGATATGCATTTTTTCTATCGCATTCTTTAATAATTTGTTTAAACAATTTCCACTTCCCGAAAGTACACCATTTTCTAAGCGAATACTGCCATCTTCATGTACGACAACTTTTGTTACATCGTTTTTTTGATAAATTCCGGGCTTCATACCTTTAAATGCTGTAGAGTCAGTAACGATGATCAAATGATCTTTTCCTTTCATTTTCGCTAAAATTCTAGCAGCAGCCGGATGTACATGAACGCCATCAGCAATAAGTTCAGCATAACAATCATCATGATCAAGTGCTGCTCCTACAACCCCTGGCACCCTTGAATTTAATTGAGTCATCGCATTATAGGTATGAGTAAAGCTCTTAGCACCATGTTTGATGGCATCACTAGCAACTTCATAGCTTGAATCTGTATGTCCAATTGAAACAACGATATCATTTTTACAGCACCATTCAGTTAATTCATAATTAAGGTCCATTTCTGGTGCAACACAACACAATCGTATATTTTTACCACTTACTTCATACCATTTTTTTAAAATTTTGGGATCGCATCTTTTGATCTCATATTTATTTTGAGCACCAGCCTTTGAAAAACTAATAAAAGGTCCTTCTACATGGATACCAACGATTTGTGCACCGTGTATTGGATTTTCGATCATCTTTCTAAATAACTGAAAGGAAGCAATTAAATCATCTTCTCCTGCCGTACTAGATGAAACCAAAAAACTCGTGCACCCTTCTTTCGGAAGATCCTTGATCCATCTTACCAAACCCTCTTCATCCGCCTTATTACAATCAAAACCATGATAACCATGACAATGAATATCTACCAGTCCAGGTAAAATTTTATGATCCCCATAGTCGATATCTGATTTCTCATCATAACTATCTATCTTAACTATTTTAGTTCCATCAATGATAATGCTAGCTTTTTGAAATGATTCATTTATATAAACATTTTTACTTTTAATTCTCAGCATTCATAAACTCCTTTCTTTTATTGTTTAAATTTAAACTAAACGTTTTTATCTTTTCATCATCTCCAATGCTTCTTAAAGGCACCATAAATACATTGTTTTTGGAATAAAAAAATAATAAAACATGTTTAAGAGGAACAATGCTATATAAATCATTATAATTGATTTCAATATCATTCACTATAATATTTTTATCATTAAAATTCACCCGTACTCTTGAGTAAACAGTTTTGTCACTATATTTGCTATACCATTTACCAAGTTGATTATTTAAGTATTTATTCCATATTTTAGTACTGATGATAAAAAACCATACTACACTGATCATTCCAAAAAACAAAACGATAAGTATATGATTATATAATTTAAAATAAAACAGTGTAAATAATAAGAAAGCAGGAATACTGATCCTTATCCAAATACATCTTTTTTTATTTTTTGAATTCAATGCAAATATATATTTCATATATTCTAATAATTCTTCTTCGTTTAATGTAAATATAAAGCTCTCGTTCATAAACATATTGGGGATTAGTTTCCTAATCCCCTAACCTTTCTATAATGATTAACAAATCGCTCGGTAATGAGATGAGGTCTTGTGATTGCGGTACCGATCGTAATCATATCAGCCCCCGCTTCAACAACATCGTCAATATCCTTTAATTCCCATATTCTTCCTTCAGCATTTATAGGAAGTGAAACCTTATTCTTCAATTCTCTTAAAAGCTCCAGATCTGGTCCTTCTATCTGTTTATACTTTCCAGACAATGTAGTAGATACAATATCAACATAACCTGAATTTGCACTAAATAGACATTCCTCTAAATTCGAGCAATCAGCCATAATTCCAATATCCGGTGCATATTCGCGGATTTGTTTCAGTAACTCTATTAGCTCCTCTTGACTTCTTTTCGGTGTAATTCTCGCATCTAAAGCTAAAATATCCGCTTTTGCATCAATTACATCTTTTGCAGCTTCAAATGTTGGTGTAATAAATATATCATCTATTGTTTGATCTTTTGACATAATTTTATTTATACCAATAATAATTAAATCATCACTCACGGTCCTAGCAGCTTCAATATCCTGTTTCCAACAAACTCGTACTACTTCAGCACCACCCAAAACAGCACATTCTACCATTTTCTTCATATTTTCTGCACCATATAAAGGTGTATCTTCATATGCCTGACAGGAAACAATCAGCTTTCCAAGACATCTTTCAACTACTTTTTTCATTATGCTACTAAGATTCCTGTAAAATATCCGATAATAGCGATTACTAGATAAAGAAGAATCGTTTTTCCTGTAGACCAGTTTCTCTTACCCATTAAATAGTACGTTCCTATTGCCGCTAAGTACACTGGAAGCTTTGGCCAGATGCTATCTATCAAAGAACTTAAATCAACCAAAACAACACCATCTTGTACATATTGCCATCCTATGTTAACTGCAGCATACGAACAAGCAATACATCCTACTACCATCAAACCAACAATATTTAATGCTTTGATCAGTGAATCCTTGAGATCGTTTCCTAGTATCAATTCAGCAGCCTTTGCACCTAAATTAACACCTTGATTAAATAAGAACCAAGTTAACGGTACCATGATTCCCAAGAATACCACCATGTAGAAGAGAACTCCTGTTATCTGCCCATCAGCACTCAAGCCACATCCAATTGCTAATAAGATCGGAATCAACGTACCCGGAAGCAAAGCATCTCCAATTCCGGCAAACGGCCCCATCAGTGCAGATTTAACTGATGTAATCAATTCAGAAGGAATATCTTCTCCCGCCGCTTTCTGAGCTTCCATTCCTAATGCGATACCTGGCACGATACAGCCGATAAATGGTTCTGTATTAAAGAAAGGAAGGTGGCGTTCCATTAATTCTTTTTGCTTTTCAGGATCATTGGGATATAGATCTTCACGAATATCTCCAAACATCTTAACTAATGCCGGTGCCTGCATTGTTTCCGGCTGATATAAAGATAAATTATATATCATCCAATTATAATAACACTTACGAATCAGTTTTTTAGTAAGAATTTCTTTTTTCTCAGCCATTATCGTAACACCTCTTTCCCAGCACGACTAATTTTAAATTCAAATAAAGCAAATAACAAAGCAAAGACGAGAACTGTAATCATGTCTGCATTCAATACGCTTACGAATGCAAAACCAACTGTGAAATAAATTAAATCGGTTGGATTCTTGACTAATAATTTCATCAGAATCGCAAATCCTATCAAACACATCGGATTACCAAAGATTGTTATAATATCGATCAACCAAGTTGGAGCAATCGCCATCATTGATTGTACTGCATCCTGTCCCCAATATAAGCATACGAAGATCGGAGTAAAACGGAATATGAATTTAACTGCATTTCCCCAAATCGGAACCAGTGATGCCGCTTTAAGCTTACCTTCATCTACTAGTTTTTTCTGATAATTTACAGGTAATAGTGTTGCTGCATTACATGGAGTTGCCATCAATTGTCCTAAAGCGCTTACTGTAACAGCTAGTGCAACTGTGGCTCCAGAATCAAGCTTTGCAACTACGCCTAATGGTACAGCAATAAATGTCGCAAGCGTCATATCTGGGGTAATTGATCCTCCAGGAGTAACCAAACCAATAAAGATTAACTGTACATAAACTCCTAAACGTATTGCATTTGGAATATCACCTAATATAATTCCAATAAATAATGAAGCAACCAATGGTCTTCCTATGCAATACCAGCCAAGAAGCCCACCACCTAAAAATGGTACATGTCTAAATGATAAATATCCTAATAAAGAGATCAAGAATACCTGTAATAAATTCATATTTATCCTCCTATTTTGTTTTTAAAATCTCTGAATTCAATACGCTTCATATCCGGAACAACTTGAAAATATACTTCAACACCCTTTCCATCTAAGTAATCCAATGCCTCAATTTCTTCCTTATTCAAATATGTTCCATCCATAACAGTAACCGTGTTTTCTCGTTTTACAACAGGTCCTATCATTAATTTTTTCGGAAGCTCCTCCACTCTGTCAAAAAGTTCTTTAGCAATCAAAGGAAACCGAAATACAATCATCGTACCCACATTATCATGAATTGCTGCTTTAATTGGTTCTATTGATTGATCCAAAGTAAATACTTCGTTTTTCATTCCCGGTATAGCAATGTTCTCTACAACAAATTTCATACTGGGATTCGTAGCTGTAAATTCATCAATAACAAGGATATGCTTAATTCCAAAAGCTTGCACTAAACGAGTCATACACTGACCATGAATAAGACGATCATCGCATCTAATCAAATTAATCATAACATCCTCCTTCCTTAGCTGAACACTCCATTTTTATTCCGTTTTAATATATTTTGGAGTTTTTCTATCCATTTTATATCATAAGTCTTTTTTATTTTCAAGGCTTTTTTTACATTTTATTGTTTTTTTAAAATACAATCATAAATTTTTATATAAAATTAGATTTTTCATGATCCATTTCAAATCATTTTTATTGTCAGATTTTAAAAAAATTAATATAATTAAAGTACTAAAATGTCTAAAAATTGTAATTTCATATTGTATAGGTTAATATATCTTTAAGAATTTATAATAAAGTAGAGGTGATGATAATATGTCTGTATATGAAAATATTAAAAATTCTTATAATTCTTTTTCCAAAGCTGAAAAACGTGTAGCAAAATATTGCTTGGATAATTATCTTGATATCTGTAATTTACCGATCGCAAAATTATCTGAGTTATCTAAAAGTGGTGAAGCTACTGTTTTCAGATTTTGTCAAAAAATTGGTTTTGAATCTTATCACGATTTTAAGTTACAGCTTTCTTATGAAACCAGCGAAACTAAAGCACTGAAAAAAGAGTCTTATGCTAATGATATCTTAGAAAGTATTCATACATCAATTGAATATACAATCAATAATTTAGATCTTGATATGCTT
>NZ_JBVAYM010000028.1:0-27139 GCF_055420025.1 Traorella sp. mt218 | reverse complement strand
ATGATACGATGATAAAAATGATTCGTCTTTGTGATGATCCTCAATATATAGAAAAAGCAGCTTCCTGGTTCTCACAGAAGTGGCAGATTCCTTATGAGGTCTATTTACAAAGCATGAATGCGTGCATCGAACGTAAAAACGGGATACCCCAATGGTATCTTGTTTTGAATGAACAGAATCGAATAGTGGCAGGGGCAGGGATCATTCAAAATGATTTTCATGATCATCCTGATCTTACACCGAATCTATGTGCACTTTATGTCGAAAAAGAGTATCAAAGAAAAAATATTGCGAGAAATTTGTTGGAATATATAAGAAAAGAAGCCGGTAAGATGGGATATGAGAAATTATATTTAGTTACGGATCATACTTCTTTTTACGAAAGATGCGGTTATCAATTTTTATGCATGGTGAAAGATGAAGAAGGAAATGAAGAGAGGATGTATATGATACATACCTGATGTCTATGGAAACAAGGTCGGATGTATAGTTTGGGTTGAGTAATTGGCCAACTGTAATTCTTCCAAACAAAATCTGCTGTTGTTCCCAGTTTTCCTTTCATGACACTACTGTTCTATATCTATGAAAATATCATTTTCCCAAAAAAATAAAATAATTATTTTTTCATTATTTGTATCATAGTCACCTTTATAAAAAAAATTTCATCTTTATGTTGACAGAAAGCGCTTTCTAGGTTAATATAGTGGCGTAGAGTGTTACTGGTGATGCAGGCATTAACTATGAAATTGTCTTATATGGATAGTTTTCTTTAGTTAGTGCCTTTTTATTTTCTAAAGAAAACGGAAAGAGAGGGAAAGATGAAAGACAAGATTTTTGAGGTCCTGCAGCGTGTAGGACGAAGCTTTATGCTGCCGATTGCGATACTTCCGGTAGCCGGACTATTTTTAGGTATCGGTGGATCATTTACGAATCCAACGATGGTGGAAGCCTATGGATTAACTTCTATCTTAGGTGAAGGAACCTTTATGTATGCGATTTTGACGGTCTTAAATAAGTGTGGTGATATCATTTTCGCAAATTTACCGATTCTGTTTGCGATGGGCGTTGCCATCGGTATGGCAAAGAAAGAAAAGGAAGTTGCTGCTTTGGCAGGTGCGATTGCTTTCTTTGTGATGCATACCGCAATCAGTGCGATGATAAGTGTTACAGGTATTGCGGAGAGCTTACCGGATGGTTCGATCACGAATGTCGTAGGTATCCAGTCATTACAGATGGGTGTCTTTGGCGGTATCATTGTTGGTTTAGGGGTTGCCTATCTACATAATAAATTTTATAAGATCGAATTGCCGCAGGTACTTTCTTTCTTTGGCGGAACTCGTTTTGTGCCGATTGTTTGTTCCGTTGTTTATCTGATTGTCGGTATTATCATGTTTTATATTTGGCCGACGATTCAGAATGGGATCTATGCCGTTGGCGAGCTGGTGCGTAATTCCGGATATGGGGGAACATTCCTGTATGGTCTTATGGAGAGAGCCCTGATACCTTTTGGTCTGCATCATGTTTTCTATATGCCATTCTGGCAGACTGCTGTTGGCGGTATGGCGAATGTGTGCGGTACGATCGTAGAAGGTGCCCAGAATATTTTCTTTGCGGAATTGGGATGTCCGACAACGACGGTATTTAATACGGAAGCAACACGTTTTATGGCCGGTAAATTCCCGTTGATGATCTTTGGTCTGCCGGGTGCAGCGCTTGCGATGTATCGCTGTGCTAAACCGGAAAAGAGGAAAATTGCCGGTGGTTTGTTGATTTCAGCCGCTTTAACGTCCATGCTGACAGGAATTACTGAACCGCTTGAATTCACATTCTTGTTCGTAGCTCCGCTTCTATATGTCATTCATTGTATCTTTGCAGGTCTTGCATATATGCTGATGCATATTTTCAAAGTGGGTGTTGGTATGACATTCTCAGGAGGTTTAATCGATCTTTCGCTTTTTGGAATCTTACAGGGAAATGCGAAAACAAACTGGTATTGGGTCGTTATCGTAGGGATTGTTTACTTTATCGTTTATTATCTGGTATTTACCTTCTTTATTAAAAAGATGAATCTGAAGACGCCGGGTCGTGAAGATGATAATGAAGAAACAAAGCTATATACTCGTGCGGATGTAAATGCGAAAAAAGAAGGAAGCGGTAATTCAGTAAGTGCATTGATCGTAAAGGGATTAGGAGGCACTGATAATATTTCGGATATTGACTGCTGTGCCACTCGTTTAAGAACAACTGTTTTTGATGCATCTAAAGTAAGTGAAGATATCTTGAAGCAAAGCGGGGCAGCAGGTGTGATCTTTAAAGGTAAAGGTGTACAGATCATTTATGGTCCAAAAGTAACGGTCATCAAATCGAATCTTGAAGATTATCTTCATCATCCATCAACTCATGAAGAGTTTGAGGTCATTGAAGAAAAAAAGGTGAGTGATGTGAAAGATGTATTCGTTTCACCACTCAGTGGTGAATTGAAGCTGATCACGGAAGCTCCGGATGAAACATTTGCGGCCAAGATGATGGGTGATGGTGTGGTCATTTTTCCTAATGATGGAAATGTCTATGCACCTTGTGACGGTGTCGTTAAGATGATCTTTCCGACCAGGCACGCCATTGGTATTGAAAGCAAAGAAGGAGTCGAGCTTTTGCTTCATATTGGAATCGATACGGTTAAGTTGAATGGAGAAGGGTTTAAATTGCATTGCGAAGCTGAACAGGAAATCAAAAAAGGTGACAAACTGCTTTCTTTTGATTTAAAATATATTCAGGAACATGCGAAAAGCAGTGCATCTGTCATGGTATTTACAAATCTTTCAGATCAGCAGCATCTTGAACTTTTGAAGCTTGGAGATGTACAGGCAAAGGAAGAAATCATTCGCTTATCCTAGTTTAGGAGGAATAGAATGTTTAAGATTATTCGAATTTTAAATCATAATGCAATTCTTGTCGCAGAGGATCATAAAGAGTATCTGATATTGGATCGAGGGATCGGTTTTGGAAAAAAGGTGGAGGATCAGATTGCCAATACCTCTTTTGAAGCTCTTTATCAGCTTCAAGGTGAAGCAGAAAGAGGCGGTAGAGAAATTATTGAAAAAATTGATCCGGCTTTTTTGGAAATTGCTCATCAGATTCTCAAGCATGCCAGTGAAAAACTGGGAAGTCTTGATCATAACATTCTATTACCTTTAAGTGATCATATTGCTTTTGCTGTTGAGAGAATAAAAAATGGACTGGTAATTTCTAATCCGTTTACCAATGAAATACGTATGTTGAATCCGGATGAATATGAAGCTGCCAGTATCTCAAAAGCAATCATTCAAAATAGACTGGGCTATGAGATCAACGAGGATGAAATCGGATATATTACCTTGCATCTGCATAGTGCCGCTACTCATGAGAAAGTAGATGAAAGCATGAAGGTGGCCATAATCGTACAAGAAAGTATCAAGATGATCGAAGAAAAGCTGAATACTTCCATCAATATGCAGTCATTAGCTTATAGCCGGTTATTAACTCATATAAAATATATGCTGGCAAGGATCAGGACCAATGAAAAATTAAATTTAGATATGGATGAATATGTACAGACACATTTTCCATTGGCCTATGAAACTGCGGAAACCATTCTGATCAAAATCGGAAGCCAGCTGCACCATACGATCCCTAGAATTGAAATTGGCTATTTGGGCTTACATATTCAGCGTATTTGCGACATAGCAAAGGAATAAGACGGATATCCGTCTTTTCTTTTAGATTATTTTGACCATAAAATCATATAGGATAATTTTAAAAAATTGATCAAGTGATACTTTCTGATCTCGACATAACAGATAAATTGTCATATTCATATGAAACAGGTCTTACTAATTAATAGGCCATGGCAAAAAACATTTACTGGTTTTTATAGTGGCATTTACTTGTAAAGTCTGATAAAATAACAGGCATGAGAGCATGGAACGAAGCAGAAAGAAGTATCGTAAAAACTTATCGTAAAGAATTATGGGCCCGTTTTGTACGAGCTATCAGTGAATATGATATGATACAAGAAGGGGATGTCATTGCTTGTTGTATCAGTGGCGGCAAGGACAGCATGCTGATGGCAAAGCTGTTTCAGGAGCTGAAACGTCATGGAAAAATTGATTTTGATGTGAAATATATCGTAATGGATCCCGGTTATAATGAAGCAAATCGTAATAAGATCATTGAGAATGCAAAGAAATTGGAAATACCTATTGAGATCTTTCCTGCCAGAATTTTCAGTTATGTCACGACCTTGCAGAAAAATCCCTGCTTTATCTGCGCAAGGATGAGAAGAGGTCATCTGTATCGTATCGCTCAGGAAAACGGTTGTAATAAGATTGCTCTTGGTCATCATTTTGATGATGTGATCGAAACGATCTTGATGGGCATGTTTTATGCAGGACAATATCAGACCATGATGCCAAAGCTGCACTCAGATAACTATGAGGGAATGGAGCTTATACGACCGCTTTATCTGATCCGGGAAGCGGATGTCTTGCGTTGGTGCAAGCATAATGATCTTTCTTTTATACGATGTGCCTGTAAATTTACCGAGGATGATGAAGTTGAACATTTTTCTAAACGTAAGGAGATCAAGGATCTGATCGCACAGCTTCATGAAGTCAATCCGTATGTGGAAAAGAATATTTTTAAAAGTTCAGCAAATGTAAATATCGGACAAATTATATCTTATTTTGATAAAGAAAAGAGTTATCATTTTTTAGATACTTATGATGAGGAGAAAAAATATGAGTAAATGTCTTATCGCAAATATTTCCAAGGAAATGATCCATGATTTAAAGCTTGACTATTCCTATCTTTCAGATCAGGATCTGCATACTAAAATGAAAGATCTGGTGCTTCAAAGTAATCAGGAAGAAACCGAGATGTCATTGTCAAATTCTTTTGTATATATGTTTGACTATGAAGAAGATAAGATGAATGAAATTACTGACAGCTTGAAATCAAAAGGAATCAATGCAATTTTTATAGCATCAACACCTCATAACCTTTCATGGACATTGAAGGATCTGCTTGATGAGGTCATGCAGGAGCATCATCTGTTCCAGGCAAAAAATCGGTTAAAAGAATTGCTTCAAAAAAAGGTGCAGATTTCTCAAAATGAAAATAAAAAACAGATTGAAAAAATTTTGATGGAGGCCTTCATCATTTATCAGGGAAGCGATGTTAATGCCATGGAAGAGATGATCAAAAGACTGGAAAACCTTTAAATCGAGAAAAATGATTTCTCTAAAAAAAATATCTTTGTATAAATCATACAGAGATATTTTTATTTTTTTGATTATTTTGTTCTTTTTTGAATAGAATGAATGAAAGCAGGATCGGGAAGCCAAATAATCCGATGATGCCGAACAACTGACCACCAACTAACATCGCCATCAAAGTTGCCAATGGGTGGATGCCCAGCTCAGCACCCACGATCTTAGGTTCAATGATATTTCTGATCACAGTGATGATTACATATACGATCAAAAGCTTCACGCCCATTGCGATATTTCCTTGAATAAGACATATCAGGCTCCAAGGAATCATGATACCTCCGGTACCTAAGACCGGCAGGATGTCAAAGATACTGATGGCAAGTGCTATTAAAATCGGATGCTCCGTACCTATCAGACTTAAACCAATAGACAGTTCAACAAAGGTCAATGTCATGATCTTAGCATAGGCTTTGATGATGACCCATAACTTGTTTTTTAAGAAATATTGGGTATCAGATAAAAATGTTCGAGCCGTATCATTTAAATGTGACAAGATATACTGAATGATCTTATCATAGTCGATGATGAAGAAGAATGATGAGATGATCGTCATGACGAATGAAATAAACAGTCCGGGAATTCCTTTTACGGCATTGGCAAGATACTGGACGATAAAATTAGATATGGTTCCCAGAAGCTGTTTTGAGCTGTCCAGCATCAATCTTGTAAGCTCATCAAGAGCACTCTTAAACTCTGGAGGCATATTTTCAGTTAATAATAATATTTCCTGAATCAGATTATCGATCGTCGGCTGAACAACATATTCATAAAATTTTGGTAATTCATTTGTTAGGCTCATGATCCATGAATAACCATTGACACATAATAGAAAAAGCAAAAAGCTGATCAGCACATAAAAAAGAAGCAGTAAGGTAATGGAAAGAATTTTTTTATTGATTTGCAGCTTTCTATGAAGATAGCGGACAGGCCGCTGGATAAAATAAGATATCAGAAAACCGATCATAAACGGAATCAAAATAGGGGCAATATACTTAAAGCCAATATATAAGAGTCCCAAAAGGATTCCATAAAATATAAAATTAATAATAAAATCTTTCTTTTTAGACATATTCATTTGCATTCCCTCTTAACAATATTATTTTACACTAATCCTGACATTATGAATAGTTTTTATATACAAAAAATAATATATTTATTTGACATGTGTCAGATCCGCAGCCCATATACCCTTACGAATTCTTTTGATTCCAAATATGAAACGTACGACTTGTTCACTTTGAGTAATAAGATATACGATCGCAACACTTTCGATATGAAAAAGATAAACACTTATAAAAGATAACGGAATGGCCACAAGATACATGATTCCCGCATCCAAAAAGGAAATGATCCTGGAATCACCGCCACTGCGTAATATTGAAAAGATCGTAAAATTAAACAAACGGAAAGCAATCTTTAAACAAAATACGAATAAAACTGCTCTTGTAGATGTATAGATAGCTTCATTTTGAATATTATAGAAGCTCATGATCAAAGGTGAACATAAAGATAACAAAGAAGCTAATAAGATTGCCAGTACAAAAGCCAGACCCATGAAATGCTTGCTTTTTTGAATGGCTCCTTCTTGATTTCCTTTTCCAAGATCATATGACAACATGAGCTGGACACTTCCTCCAAAACCCCATATGATAAAGGAGAAGAAAGCGGCAATCTGATCTCCTATATAATAAGCTTCCAAGTTTTCTCGGCTAAGACCGCCGAGTGCTTTGATGATCAAAGAGCTGCCAAAGCCAAATAGGGCTTCATTGATGATGAGCGGATAGACACGTCGTAAGATATGGCGGACAAAGTCGAAGCTAAAGGAAAACATTTCATGAAAGCTGCCAAGAAACGGCTGTTTGGTTTTGATGCCATATATGAGATAGATCAGAATGGAGAAGAAATGTGAGAGCAAGGTTGCTAAAGCGGCTCCTGAAATATACATGGCCGGAATAGGTCCCCATCCGAAGATAAAGATATAATTTAAGACGATATTGCAAAGCATGGAAAAAATACTGACATATAAAGTAAGATTAGCCTTATTGACACAGCGATAATGATAGCTGAACGTAAAAGAAACTGCTTCAAGAAGGATCGTAAATCGTGCGATATTCAAATAATCCAGGGCATGGATGATGATATCATTGTCACTGATGTAGAAACGGATCAGGTTTTGCGGAAACAGTGAAATCAAGAGCATCCAAAATAAAGCATTTATAGATGTCAGGCATAAGGAAAGACCAAATACTTTTTTTAAGTGGGCATCATCTTTTTTTCCATAGAATTGTGATGCAAAGATATTGGTGCCGCTTAAAATGCCCCATGTAATCGTAGAGGCAATGATGATTACCTGTGAAGCACTTCCGACAGCACTGATCATACCGATCCAGCTGACCATCAAAGAATCGATCATTTCCATAGCGCTTCCCAGCAATTGCTGGAGCGATAAAGGAATGGCTAGAAGGGCCGTTTGTTTATAAAAGTCTTTGTTACCGATATAATTTCTAATGCTCATACTCGATATTATATAAAAAATATTCTTTATTTTCCATATAAATTTTGATAAGATGTTGCTATGAATATGACTTATGATTATCTTCCGGGAACCGATATTTATCTTCATCAGCGTAAAGATATGTTCCGTATGAACACGGACACAGCTTTGTTAGGTCATTTTATGAAAATCAAAGAGGATGAGCGCGTCTTGGATATCGGAACAAATAATGGTGCTCTTTTGCTTTATGCCTCTTTATATACGAAAGGGAGGCTGATAGGAGTTGATGTCCAAAAAGAGGCTTGTGAGCTGGCACAAATGAATCTTAATGAGCATCATATCAAAGATTTTGAGATCATTCATGCAGATATCAAGGATGTGGTATGTGAACCTGTTGATGTGATTATCTGTAATCCCCCTTATTTTAAGGTTACCAGCGATAAGCAGTTAAATGTCAGCGATTATAAAAGGATTGCCCGTCATGAATGTTATCTTACATTAGAAGTGCTATGCGCCAGTGCAAATCGCCTGTTGAAAGAAAAGGGGCGCTTTTATTTGGTGCACCGCTCAGATCGTTTGGTAGATATCTGTGTTGAGATGCGGAAAAATGAACTGGAGATCAAGACCTTGCAGTTTATCCGTGATTGTGAAAATGATATGGCTCATGGAATATTGATTGAAGCTGTAAAGCAGGGGAATGTACACTGTAAGGTCATGAAAGAAAAAATTGTAAGCAGATAAAAAAAGCACATTCTATTGTGCTTTTTTAGAGCTGTTTCGTATGAAACTATATTTTTTCTTTAAAACAAAAAACAGCATTGTACTTAATAAAATAAATGATATTATATATAATTCATAACTGATAGCAGGGATAACGCCATTAAAACCATATAAGACGATACATAGTAACAATAAATATCTAAATTTAATTTTCTTTTGAATAAGAATTGCTGTACACAAATGAATAGATATGATGATCAAAGTTGAAAACATAATCGTGATATAATATGTATTTGGAATGGAAATAAAATTATTCATGATTTGTGTGATTTCATTATTTGTATAAAATTCAGATAAAGAGTTATATAAAGTATCATTATTGATTTGGATACAATATACAATGGCATTTAAAAATACAGGATAAATTGAAAATACAATCTCAAAAAAAGCTTCACCCATTCCCGAACTGATATATGCTTCTGTATGTTGGTGATCAATGGCAATAAAATAGAGAAATTTTTTTACTATGATCGTGGACAAAGCCATTGCCAAAACCATTATCAAAGCACTGTAAGAGGGAATCATATTATGTAAATTTGTTGAAATAAAAGGTAATATAAATCCATTGGTAATAAAATATGAAACAAAACCAAGCAAAAGATATTTCATTTTTAAAAGTTTTTTACTTCCCAATAGGAAAAGACATCCAAATGTAGATATAAATACAAGGATCATACATGTTAATATGATAAAGGGTGTGAACGTATTCATAAATATTTCTCCTAATAGACAAGTCTTATAAATAAGGTAATTACTTGCGGCATAATAGCCAATGAATAAGCAGACCTCATAACTTGTATAAACGCAATTTTTGTCAGATCGGCACCTAAGTCTGAAGCGATAAGCGACATATCAGTAGCTCCTCCGGGAGCAGAAGCCAACATTGCTGATTTCAAATCCAGCCATTTCCACTTTCTACAGAAATAACTAAAAATAAAGTTGATAAACCAATAGCTAATTAATAAAAGTAATACAGGCGTGATAATGGATCCCAGATTGCTAAAGGTTGAACTGTGAATGGTCGTTCCTACAAGTGCACCTGCCAAGAGCTGTGCTACGACTTTTGTTTGAAACGGAATTACACAGATCGTAGTGGTACAATTAAATAAAGCAATAACGAACATAGGAAAAACCATGGTGGCAGCCGGGATTCCGCTTAATTGACCCAGAAAACTTACCAGAAGGCTCAAAGATATTGTAAATATAATTTTTTGCCATTTATTTGTAAATAATTTATCTAATATGGATGGCTTTATATCATTCTTAGATAAAAGACGAGTGTCTTTTTCTATAGGAGATTCATTTCTGCTCATCCATTTGATCCAAAAAGGAAAAAGAAGCAACACTGATATCAGTCTTGATGTTTGCATTAAAGCAACAATTCCGGCATTCGCATCCATCTCCATTGCGATGATAGCAACGCTGGTAACTCCTCCTGATATGCACGATAAAAGGGAAGTGACCAGATCAAGACCGCAGTATTTATTTATAAACAGACCCATTACAAAGGTGTTAAGAGTAAGTAAAAATACAAGAAACAGAAAAGGTTTAATTAAGTATTTTGTATTGTATAAATCTTTTTTTGTGATTTGCATGCCAATGTATGCACCAGAAATTCCTTGAGCAAATATCTTAACCCATCCGGGAAGGTAAGCATATTCAAAAAAATAATTTGAAAGTCCTACAGCAATCATGCTACCGAGCATAGCTGGAGCTGAAAGCTTTAATCTTTCAGCTATTTTCCAGCCTAATATTGCAACTACTAAAGTGATTGATATATCCATTTCATATTCTCCTCACATAAGTATCAAATATTATCTAATGGATACATTGGTCGTAATACCTGTTTATAAACAAGACGTTCTGTTCGTTGCATCGTTGCTCCTTCTGTTAGTGACATGACATAGTTTTTCGCAACAGCCTTTAATTCAGGATATAGATATCCTTGTTTAACGATAATGAAATTGTATTCATTAAAGTTAATATTTGCTTTTTCATATTGATAAGGCTCTGCAAATGAACATCTATTGTCACTAACAACAACAGTAACTGGCAGATCATCTAATTTAATTGTCCAGCAATGGCCGGTCACTGCAGGATTCCGATAATGACCATGGGTTTCTCCATATGAAAGCAGCGTTCCGGATAAAGCAATTTTTTTAGATTGTTCATCAATTTCTGCACCTAATTCAAAGCTTACATGGTTACCGACTGACTGTTTGGATAAATAGATGTCACAGAGTGTTTTATCTACGATAGAAGCAAATAAAATATTTTTATCTTTATAATCCTCTAAGTTTAAAACTTGTTGCAGAACATCCGTATGACATCCGGGAGCACCAGCGGTTACATTATCGCCTGAATCAGTTAAAAAACAAGGACCTCCTTCTGTATCCATCATTGCTTTAAGTGCAAGGTCAGGTTCATCGGCATAGCCATGGAAATGAAATTCATGACGTTTACTAAAAGCATATTCAGCAATTTCATCAGCTTTTTGTGCTGCATACGCCTGATCTTCCGGATTATAAGGCACTACGATTACAGATGCTCCACATTTATCACTATCATGTCGCAAATAGCCGATATGATATGAACAGCACATGATTCGTGGATCTTTTTCAATTTCATTTAAGCGTTTATTTATTGAAACTAAAGGTTCATCTGTAGAAACGCATCGTTCACCACCTAACAAAATAGGTACTTTACGATATTCAGGATGGATATTCCTGCGCTTATTTAAAACATCCAAAAGACAATTAAATACGATCTGATGTGCTTCTTTGCGGTCAGTGTGCGGAGAATGACGGAAAGTACGAATGATATTGCAATTGTCAGCCTGTTCCTGTGAAAGATTACCATGTGGATCCATAACCATGGCAATAGGTATATAAGGACCAACGATCTTTCTAATTTCTCTTATGATGGCATGATCGCCTGAACCACCTTCTAGATCTGCGACATTGCTTGCTCCATGAAGGAAAAAGAACATGCCATCTATTTCATGAATATGCTTTTTAACAGCTTTAATAAATTGTTTTAGAATATAATCAAAGGCATCATAAGTGACTTGTCCTCCACCTCCGGCAACAGCCATTATAGAAGGTATCAATTCAATATCGTTTCTCTGTTTAACAATTTCTTGAATATACAACCGATCAGCCATGGCCTCATTTGTTATAATTGTAAAATTTTGGATTTCACAAGGCGTATCCACATATGCATTTGATTCAGCAACAAAACCACCTATTAAAATTTTCATTTGTTCCTCCTTGTATTTTATAACTAAGAGGCAGGATAATAATAACTAAAGAGATGATACTTATATTATAAATTGTCGTTTATAAGAAATGTATTTTAATTTTACCGAGTGTGTGTTAATTTAAGAAGTAAGAATATCAAAAAATTCATTGAAAGTTTTAACTTTTTGCATCTGAATCATTTTCATTTCATCACTTAAAATGCTAGCAAAGTAATCGAAAACACATTTTAAAGTAGACTGATCATTCTCATTTATTGCAATCAGAAAAACAAATTGAACACGGTTATCATTGGTCCATAAAATCTGATTAGGATTAATGAAAACTGCAATTTTAGATTTCAAAGCAGTACATGAAAAAGGATGAGGTAAGGCAAATAATTCCATGAAGCACGTAGGTGATAAATCTTCTCTTTTTTTTATTTGTTCCATAAAGTGCTCATCGATGATTTTTTTTCTTTGCAATTTAATATCCAAAAATTCTAAAACACTTTCTTTATCATAAAGTCTTTCATTATAAAAAAATAATTCCGGATCAAAATATTTCTTCGCAAGGATTTTAAAATATTCTTTATTCTTTTTATTAATCGTATCTAATATAGCGGTTTGAATTTTAACTTTATCAGAATTCGTTAATAGAGGTGTAATTAAGCAATAGTTTGATCTTGTCTGGTTTAAATTCCTTGTCGTAATAATTAAATCTATTTTTTTATTTGTTAAATCATTGGAAATGATATTTACCTTACTATAAAAATCAGAATTAATTTTATTTGTAATATACTGATCTACCATACCATATTTTTCTGTAATCAATGCGACATTGATGTGATTGTGAGTGGAACAGGCTTCTTCGATGTAATATCCCAGGTGTATAGCAATAAGACTCACTTTAGATTCATGAATCATAACATTAAATTCTATAGAGAGCAGTTTACAAAAATAAAGGGCAATGTCATAAATATACATACATGAATCTTTTAAGATGATCTGGTTTTCAGTCAGATAACTTGAATAATTGTTCTTTGCGCGTTGAAGCATTAAATAGACATGATTGACAAATACAGGAATGCTTGATTCAAAATCAATGGTAATTCTGAAAGAATCAAATGTATTTTTCAGAAGCTGAATAATCTTATTAGAAAAATCAGGGCTGATATTGTCTGATAATTGATGTGTATTGGCACGATTGTGGTTGATGATGCCTATAAGAGAATCTGCAATTTCTTTTCTTATATGATTTGTTGATGATATATTCAGTTCCTGTATAATAGAATCCGCAATCTGATTTTCTATAGTGGCATTATCATAAGATTCGGATTCATTATCTTCATCATTATGAGGTAAAGTAAGAATGGTAAAAATATTGATCATGAAACTAGTAAAATAATATTCAGGAATATAAAAACCATATTCATGAATTATTTTTTCTACTTTTTCAGATATCTTTTTTGTATCAATGTTAGTGAATGTATCTTCTAATATATCTGTGCTGAAAAAAATGTTTGAATTATCATTTAAAATCATTGAAATAATCAAACGTCTTTTATCATAATCATTTCCAGTCAAAATGATTTTATTATTTTTTCTGACAATTGTTAAATCGAAGCGTTCGATCATTTTATTAGCTTTTTTTATGAGGACTGATAAAGCTGAGGAAGAGATAAAAAACTCATCTAAAAGGTCATAAAAATCCTGTGCTTCATTTTCAAACAACAGTAATTTGATAAGCTTATTAATAAGATTATCATCATTTTTTTCATTTTCATTAAAAAGAGAATAAATAAAAGCGATATAGGCAGTATTGATTTCAATGCCTTGATTGCTTGATTTAATAAGTACTTTTGAAGTGATGGTATTGATCTCTTTGATTTCATTCCGGATCGTTTTATCGCTAATATTGAATTTAACACATAGATCACTAACTTTTAGTTTTTTTAATTTTAAAATATAAGAAAGAATATTTTTTTGTCTTACAGTTAAATCATTTTCCATAAAAATCTTCTCCATATAATATCAAGAAAATCATATCACAAACAAAATAATAAGAATTTAAAAAAATACCAGGCAAGCGGTAATTAAAAGGAATTACAGACGATGCGGTATTTAAAAATTTGAAACGGAAAATAAAACATTGTATAAAGTAGACGAGGTGGAATTATGACTAAAGAAGATGTACAGTTAAAAGCATTTCAAATTATTGCTGCGGCAGGTGATGCGTTATCTTGCTATTATGATGCAGCTAAAAATTTTAAAAGAAACGATTTAGAAGAAACAAAGCAGAAAATCAAGGAAGGAGATGAAGCTCTGACAAAAGCACATTTAGTTCAGACAGAATTGATTCGTGCTGAAGTTAATGGTGAAGATATTCCGTCAAGCTTAATATTGACTCACTCACAAGACCATTTGCTTCAGGCAATGACATGGGAGAAAATTGCACGTTTACTTATTGATGAATAAACATAAGGAGAAAGAAAATGGAAAAAATATCAAATGGCATTGCTAAAATATTAATGCCAATATCAGGGAAATTAGCTCAAAATAAATTTTTAAGAATCATGCTTAATTCATTTTTGAATTGTTTACCATTTATTGTAGTTGGAGCATTCAGCCTGATCTTATCTAAATCACCAGTGGCTTCCAGTAAAATGACAGAAGGAACCTTTTGGTATGATTTTTTCTTAGCATGGGAAACTTTCTGTAATACTTATTTGACTACTTTAGCTTCAATCAATACATATACTATGAATGCTTTATCTTTATTGGTATGTGTATGTATTGGATATAATTATGCGAAAGAAGAAGGATTGTCACAGATTCACTGCTTATTAGTAACCTTAGCAACATTTTTTATAGTAAATGTACCTGCAGTAGAAGGTGGTATCAGTACAGCCTATTTTGGAGGAAGCGGTATGTTTACAGCCATCATTGCTACTTTTGTGTCATTGGTCGTATTTAATAAAGTTGCTAAAAAAGGAATTACAATTATTAAATTGCCGGATACTGTTCCAGCAGGATTAAAAGCTTCAATCAATAATATGGTTCCTATTTTCTGTGCACTACTGACATCAGCTGTTCTGAGTGGTATATTTGTTATTGGAATGGGTGTTACTTTCCCAGAAGCTTTTGCAGGAATTGCGAATGTGATTCAGTTTGGAATGGATAATGTATTTGCAGGAAGCCTTTACTATGGACTGAGTTCCTTATCATGGTGGTTTGGTATCCATGATTCAGCTATTTTATCACTGTTCTCACCAATTATGTTTGCGAATATGGCTGCTAATGCAGAGGCAGTTGCACAAGGCATTCAATGTCCATATATCATAAGTACAGGATTTAAGGCCTTTGTCGCAATTGGAGGATCAGGTGGAACATTAGGATTGGTTCTTTGCTGTTTGAAAAGTAAATCTCCTGAAATTCAGGCAGCTGGAAAAATATCTATCGTTCCGGCACTCTTTGGAATTAATGAACCGATTATCTTTGGTCTGCCAATCATGTTGAATCCGGTTTTCTTAGTACCGTTTGTTCTGTCTGCTGTCTGTCAGACATTATTAAGCTATTTTGTTTTCTCAGTTGGCTGGGTAAATACTCCTGCATTTTACTTAGGTGGTACATCTCCGGAAATATTGAAGCAGCTTTTTGCAACTTCATTTGATATAAGAGCCATTCCTCTTTGGATCGTATTAGTAATCGTACAGATCATTGTATGGAAACCATTCTTAAATGTCTATGAAAAGCAAAAATTAGCAGAAGAGGCTGAATTGGCAGCTTTACAAAATGAAGCCTGAGATTAGGAGGAAAATATGTTAAAAATATTAATTATGTGCATGCAGGGAATGTCAACATCTGTTCTTGAGAACAAGATGCGTGATTCAGCTGTTTCACGAGGCATTGATATTTCTTTGCGAGCAATCCCGACTCACGAATTTAAGGGTGTTGATGATAATGATATTGTTGTTCTAGGACCGCAGGTTAAGTATGCTGAAAAAGATATTCGTAAGAAAATGGATGCCACAGGCGGAGAAAAGATTCCTTTATATGTTATCGAAGCACAGGATTTCGGAATGATGCGTGGAGATGTTGTATTAACAAAGATTTTAAAAGTATTGGAGAAAAAATAGATACAGCGATATATTCGCTGTATCTTTTAAAGGAGATATCATGAAAAAAAATATTATAACATTAGATAAAGTTAAACAGCCATTATATGATTGTACACATAAACCACTTTTACTTGATGATAAAACAATGTCAGAAAGAAAAAGTAACGTCCTGAAAAAAATGCATGAACGAAATTTAGATAAATTAGTAATATATTGTGATGTGGAACACAGTGGAAATTTTGAATATCTGGTAGGCTTCTTTACCCGCTTTGAAGAGGCATTGCTTGTTATGGACAGAGCAGGTAAGTGTGTATTATTTTTAGGAAATGAAAATTTGAATAAAGCTGATAAAGCCAGAATAAAAAATATATCAGTGCATGTTCCGTATTTTTCTTTACCAAATCAGCCGATGAAAAATCAAGAATCATTATCTGGAATACTGAAAAACTATTTTTGTAAAGGTGAACATATAGGTGTAGTCGGGTGGAAAAATTTTACAAGTCCTGTTGATGATAACCGAAAGTTACTAGACATACCAAACTTCATTGTAGAAGCAATTCGTGATTCTATTGGAGCAGAAGGTATCATTGAAAATCATACAGATTTATTTATCGGGGAGAATGGCGTACGAACCGTAAATAATGCGAATGAAATTGCACATTACGAATATGGTGCTTCATTAGCCTCAGATGCAATGCTTGAAGCTATGAACACCATAAAAGAAAATATAAGTGAAATAGAGTTAGGAGCTGTCTTGAATAAGGATGGACAGCATAATAGCGTGGTAACGATTGCAGCGAGTGGCCCTAGATTTATTAAAGGCAATATGTTTCCGACAGATAATAAAGTAAAATTATGTGATGCGGTTTCCTTAACTGTAGGTTATAAGGGAGGATTGTCAAGCAGAGCCGGTTATGCAGTTTATAATAAAGAAGATTTACCTGATAATGTTAATGATTATCTGCAGAAAGTTGCCATTCCATATTATATGGCATATGTAGAATGGCTGGAAACGATTCATATAGGAATGAAAGGTAAAGATCTTTATAAGCGAATAGATACTGTTTTACCAAAAGATCAATATCATTGGTCACTTTGTCCGGGGCATCTGACAGCTGACGAAGAATGGCTTTCTTCACCTGTTTATGAAAATTCAGATGAGATCATAAAAAGTGGTATGATCTTTCAAATTGATATCATACCTTCAGTGGAAGGATATGCCGGTATCAGTGCTGAGAGCACTGTTGCATTGGCTGATGAAACTTTAAGAGAAAAAATTAAGGAAGAATATCCGGATTTATGGAAACGTATTGAAAAAAGAAGAAATTATTTAAAGAGTGAGTTAAATATTATGATAAGTGATGAGATCCTTCCTTTATGTAGTACAGTTGCATATGTAAGGCCTTATTTATTAAATAAAGAGTATGCACTCAAAAAACATAATATATGAAAAAAGCACATTCTATTGTGCTTTTATCTTTTAAAGCTTAAGATGATTCTGGCAATCTGAGCGATGACGGGAACGTTGATGTCCTTATATTCATAAGCTCTGATAATGGAAAATAATTTTCCGACACCCAAATAGATTTCAATGATTGCGAAGATGATTCCCAAAATCACTGAAATGATTCCACGGATACCCATATAAAAGATACCCAATATGAACATATTATCTAACCAAGAGGTTAATGCTGCTGTAAGACCGAAAAATACGGTGATATAATATATGACAGCATTTATCACAAAAAAAGCAAGTGCATTTGCCGCATGGAAATTAACAAAATCACTTTTTCTTTCCAAGATCAGCGCTAAAAGAGGTATGATCCATGCAACACCGCCTAAAGAAGAGGAGATGATGCTGACCATCCATGGAAGAAGATAGACCAGAATTGCTGCCACATTGGCATCTAAATCAAATAAAGATGATTTGTGTGGATCATATTTCATAGAGAAAGCCTCCTTGTAGATATAGTTTAATCGAAATTCATAAGATTTGCAAGTATCTTTGAATCGTGCTATGCTTTCAATAGAGGTGGATTATGACAACTGCTATCGTATTGGTAATACTGCTGGTATGTGTATATTTCGCAATAAGATCTATGAGAAAACAAAAGGGCTGTGGCAGTGGATGCAGCGGTTGTGCGCATGCCGATGGCTGCCCTGCCAAAGCAATCCAACAGTTAGTAGATGAAAGTAAAAGGCGTAAGATCCAATGATCTTATGCCTTTACTGTATTTGTCAGTTTTTCTTTTAATTCGTTTTCGATCCTTCTTAATTCAGCTTCAGCCTGCTGACGTTTCTGCTGACCTTCCGTTTGGATCCTCAATACTTCATCAAGGGTTTCAATCAGATCCTTGTTGGTAGACTGCAGCGTTTCAATATCAACGATACCTCGTTCACTTTCTTTTGCCGTTTCGATCGTTCCTTGCTTCAACATAGCTGAATTGCGTTTCAAAAGCTCGTTTGTCATATCGGTAACCGTACGCTGGGCTTCCATGGCCTGACGGGAATTCTCAATGCCCAATGCCAGCACCATCTGACTTTTCCAAAGAGGAATCGTATTGATCAGAGATGACTGGATCTTTTCCGCCATCAATGTATCATTATTTTGTACCAGACGGATCTGCGGTGCCATCTGAATGCTGATCGTACGTGTCAATTCCAAATCATGCAGCTTCTTTTCGAAGCGATTGCAGAATTCCGCATAATCATTGGCCGCCTGGGCATCTTGAGGCAATCGGGACTGATTTGCTTTTTCCACAAGCTTTGGAAGCTCCTGCTGACGGGCAGTTTCCAATTTGCGCTTGCCGGCTAAAATATACAATGTCAATTCTTTATAATTTTCTAAATTCATCTCATAGAGGTGATCGAGCATCGTGATATCTTTCATCAAAGAAATCTGATGCTTCTCTAAGACAGAAACGACCTTGTCAATATTTGTCTGCGTAGAAGCATAATTGGCCTTGAGCTGTTCGATCCTGGATTTATTGAATAAACTAAAGAAGCCTTTTTTGGCCGGCTTTTCATTTGTTTTCAGCTGTGCGACCAGCTCGCTGAGCGAGTCACCGATCTCACCCAGATCTTTGGTACGAACCTTCTCAAGGGTACTTTCTGAAAAAGAACTGATTTTTGATTGAGCGCTGGCACCGTATTGAAGCACCATATTGGCATCACTGATATCGATCTTTTCAGAAAATTCCTGCACGAGCTTTTCTTCTTCACTTGTTAAGACGATTTCATCCGGCTGATTTACCGTTTCCTGAATTTCTTCTGAATTTGGGTCTAATGTTAATACAGGTAATTTATCTTTCATCTCATATCTCCTATTTTTTTCTTTATTTTATCACGTTATTTTTTATGTGGATAGCTTTATTGAAAAAATTTAAGAGAAACATTTGTATAATTTATAAGAATCAACTATAATCTTATTACTGGAGAAAAATGATGAACAAAAAAGATATAAAATTGATTATAGGATTATTAATCATAGCAATTGCAGGCGTGATCGTATATCAGCTGATCGGCAGCATGCACCATGGCGATATCGGTGTCGTTGAATATCGGGATGAAGTAATTTTGGAATTTGATATAGATGTCGATCAGACATATGAATTCAGCGGCTCTTACGGTGTCATGCATCTGGAGGTCAAGGATTCTAAATTTCGGGTCGTGGATGTTGAATGTCCTAATCACAATTGCGAGCAGATGGGCTGGCATGATAAGGATTCGCTCTCACCTATCGTATGTATGCCAAATGAAGTTATGATCTATACGAAAAGCAGGTAGCTCTGCTTCTTTTTGATTGATTTGAAAAAAAGTAAGTATTTTAATAAAAATATAGTATAATGTACTCAGGATAAAGGAGGATTCATGAAAGCAATTCAACTGAGAATTTCTTTAACAGGAATGAAAAAAAGAGTGATGCGCCGAGTGCTGGTTTCAAAGAAAACAACCTTTGAAGAGTTACATTCCATGATTCAGCTTCTTTTTAATTTAGATGATGTAGAAGCTTATGCGTTTCATGTTAATGATAAATGGATTCAGAAAGATGCCCATCGTAATGTTGAAAAAACATTGGTGCGTATCAAGGAAAAGGAAAGCTTTGATTACTATTATGATAAGATCGATCAGCTTCATTTTATAGTTACTGTTGAGAAGGAGATACAGGCGGATATCGTGCCGATATGTATCAAGGCCGTCGGTAAAAATCTTTATGAGGGTGCCGGCAGCGGTATTGAAGAAGAACTGCAAAGCGATGCGAATCTCGAATGGATCAATAAGATGCTGGCTTCTTTTAAAACGGATCATAGAAGAAGCTTTTATGATGATGTTCAAAAAGAGATCAGCCAGCTTGTGAAAATACGTTTTTTTCAGGATTATATGCATAACCAGATCGTGAAGATCCATCTTCCTTGCAGCAGGGTCGTATATATGGGCTGTGATGCGAGCGAGGATGTCGTCCTGAATTTTCATATCAGTGCCGATAAGCTGGCTCAGTATATGGGCATTAATCAGCAGGCACCTTCGCAGAGCATCATAAAATACCATGACTGTATCGAATTGGCATTATTGAAGAGGACAAGGACGGATCAGCCGGAGGATTTTGACTTAAATGTGGGAAGCTATGGCGGTTTTTTGTGCTATGCCAATGTCAACAGCAATGAAGAGATACCTTATGGATATCGAACGATCTATCTGGAAGCTTTGCATCGCTATGTAAAGACGATTGCTTATTGTGCTGAAAATCAGATCAAATATGAGAGCGGTAAAATGGTCGAATATATATCTGATGCGCAAATTTCTGTCTGTGAGGGAAAGATGAAGGTATTGCGTATTGATTATTTTGATTCATCACGCATCGATCAAATAAAAAAACAGTGTGCAAGAGGTGACGGGGAAGCCATGATAGAGGTCATGACCTTGCCTTTGAAGGATGAGCTTCAGACATTGTGTATCGTGGGCAATGAAGAAGATGGCTTTCAGGATGTTCAGATCTATTGTACTTCATTAAAAACAATGGTGTATGAAATTTATCGGTTATTATTGGCAAGATGGCAGAAATATGGTATTGATCGCAGACTGCTGCTGCGCGATCCGCTGCTTAAAAGTGAACTGGAGGGGCTTGTCGAAGCGTTGGACATCGAATGTGTGCTGACGAATGATATGGCTGCTTTAGATGAAGCTTATTATGCGGAAAATGATATGCTTTACAGAGATGTCGATCCCCGTGAGATCATTGAAATGCTTCTAAAGGAGCTCGGTTTTGATATTCATGAACTGGATCAGGCAGATCTTTCTAAGGAAAATGTTTTAGAGAAGCTGAAGCGTGCCAAAGATCATAAGAAATATAGTTAGAGGGTGAAGAAAAATGAATTGGAAACAGATCAAGCCCTATGTTATCGTCGTATTTGGGTCAAGTTTGTTTGCTTTAGGGGTCAATTTATTGGTTGTGCCGCTGAATCTTTACAGCAGCGGTTTATTAGGAGTTTCTCAGGTATTGCGCTCCATTGTTAATTTAGTCATTTCAAGCCAGTCACAGTATGATTGGTCGGGATATGTTTATTTCGCATTGAATATACCATTATATATCATGGCTTATCGCAGCTTGTCACATCGTTTCTTTTATCTTTCGGTTCTTTCGACGATCGTTCAATCTATCGTGCTGGTCTTGATTCCCATACCGCAGACGCCGCTTTTGGAAGATGCGCTGACAAGTGTTTTGGTAGGCGGTTTGATTGGCGGCATCGGGATTGGTTTATGCTTGAGAGAAGGCGGCAGCGGCGGCGGTTTTGATATTTTGGGCATGTATTATGCCTTAAAGACCAAGGGTGGTTCTGTCGGTCGATTATCACTGATCTTAAATGCTGTTGTTTATGTGATATGTGCTGTTTTATTTGATATTGAAACGGCTATTTATTCGATTCTCTATGTGACCGTTTTTACGCTGGCACTCGATCGTTTTCATACACAGAATATCGCAACCCATGTCATGATCTTTTCACAAAATAAAGAGATCAAGAAAAAGATCATTTCACAGCTTCGCCGAGGGGTGACCTATTGGCATGGCTATGGTGCTTATACGGATCATGATATGGATATCATCGTGACGATTATCTCAAAATATGAGATCTCGGCTTTGAAAAAGCTTGTTTTGGATATGGATGAACATGCCTTCATCGTTATTTCGGAAGGCTTGCATGTCATTGGAAATTATGAAAAGCGTTTATTGAATGAGGAGTAATTATGTACGATTTTGAATCTAAATTGAATCGAAAAAAGACCTTTGCATCAAAATGGATGGTGCGCAACACAAAAAATGAAGAATATCCTGAAGATATCATTCCCCTGAGTGTTGCCGATATGGAATTCAAGGTCATGGATGAAATAAAGGTTGCCTTGCATAAAGCGGTAGATGAAATGGATCCTTATGGTTATCAGGCAGTGAGCGATGCTTATCTGCAAAGCATCGTTTCATGGATGAAGCGTCATCATCATGTCCATGTGGATAAAGATTGGATCGTGCTGAGTCACGGAGTTGTGGAAGCTCTTGTGCGCAGCGTCAAAACATTTACGGAAGAGGGAGATGGAGTGATCATCTTTACTCCTGTCTATCCGCCGTTTTTTAAGGCAGCACGTTCAAATAAGACAAGTGTTGTCGAATGTCCGATGATATTAAAAGATCAGCATTATGAGATTGATTTTGCCTTGTTTGAAAAACAGGCAAAGGAAAAAAATAATAAGGTATTGATTTTATGTTCGCCGCATAATCCGATCGGCAAAGTATTTACACAGGAAGAATTAGCACATATCATTGCGATATGCAAAGCCAATGATATCCTGATCGTCGCAGATGAGATTCATCATGACTGTATCATGGAAGGCTATGTACATACGAATATCTTAAAGTTTTTAAATACCTATGATCAAATTATTTTATGTACCGCTGCCAGTAAATCGTTTAATCTGGCAGGTTTGCAGACAAGCAATATCATCATTCCGAATGAAAAGCTTCGAACAGCTTATATCGGTGAAGATCGTGTTTCGATCAATCCGCTTTCCATGGCAGCAACAGAATGTGCTTATCGATGTGGTGATCAGTGGATCAGAGAAATGATGCATGTTGTCGGCATCAATTATAAAAAAGCATCTGATTTTTTTGCTTCCTGTTTTCCAAAAGCATGGCACAGTGAATTGCAGGGGACTTATTTAATGTGGGTGGACATGCGTGCTTATTTTGAAAATGAAGAAGAAATGTTTTCTTTCTTATATGATGATGCTTGCTTTATCGTAAATAAAGGAAGTACATTTGGGAAGAATGGTGAAGGCTTTATGCGGATCAATTTAGCGCTTCCTACCCGGCAGCTTGAGATTGCTTTACATAGATTATTCGATGCATATAAAAAACGGCAGTAATCATTGATCATTTATGATCATACAATGCAGATGAATAAATGATAAACACTTATTTAATAAAAAAAAGAAAATTTTTAGTTATTTTTTAACCATTTTAGTTTTTTTATGGTATAATAACCACGATAGAGTTATTAAACAAAGGTTGGTACTAAATTTCCCTTTTCATTCATTTCTCATACCAGCTGGTAACTCTATCTTCCCTTATACATAGAACTACTTTGTAGTCATATACTAAAAGCAGGTGAAAACATGAAAAATGTTCGGCTTGCTTTTTTTCTTTACTTTTCATATGTATCGGTAGGATGTATTGCATCTCAACTGATTCCTTTGATCAATGATGCAGGTTATACGGCTTTTGAGAAAAGCATGATTCTTGGCGGAGGTGCCTTATTTTCATTTTTGATGTCTTTGTGGCTGGGAAAAAAGAGTGATGGTCAGGGCCGTTTAAAGCCTTCTTTTTATATCAGTACAAGCTTATATATAGGATTTATGATCCTTTTTTATTTGATTGATTCAATGCTTTTCAAAGCATTTTCCTTAATAGGATTGATTGGTGTTTCACGAACATTGATGAGCAGCTGTGAAACCATTGTTCTGATGGCAAAACCGGATAATTTCGGAAAATATCAAAGCATGGGAGCATTGGGACTTATCAGCGGTTCTTTGCTTTCTGCACAGCTCATGCCTGTCGGTAAGGGAAGCTTGTGTATCCTTTCTTCATTGATCAGCTTCTTTCTGATCTATCAGTGGCCGGAGAAACAAAAGGAAAAGACAGAAATCAAGGTGCAGGATTTTCTGCTTTTATTGAAAAATAAAGAATATATCGGTTATTTAATGATATTTTTCTTTTTGATGCTGATGGGGTTTGCCGATCAATATATCGTTGTTGATAAGATGGTACAGCTGAAAGCTTCCGCAGGAATGATCTCTTTGAAATATGCCTTGCAGGCTTTTATGGAAATACCAATATATTTAAGTATAAAAAAGATCTTTCATAAATTTTCGATTTCTAAGCTCTTGGTATTTTGTACATTGATGAGTGCATTGAAATTTGCTCTCTATGGTTTTGTATCTGTCAGCTATATGATCATTATCGTATCTTTGCTTCAGGTTTTTACGCATCCGATCATCGTCGTCCTTTCTAAAAAGCTCATTGTTGGCTGTACACCTTCTTATTTAGCCGCTTCTTCGCAGATCATCGGTTTTGCGGTGTATTTCGGTATGAGCGGCTTTGTTGCTTCTTTGTTAGGTCAAATGCTTACAGCATGGTTTTCTTTTGATACGGCCTTGTATATTTTCGCCTCATTTGCGCTTTTTCCTTTTCTTATTTGGTATTTTATGAGAAAATATGGTAAAGTAGGTGTGGTGATTAAAAATGAAAACATATCTGATTGATTTAGATGGTACGATGTATCGCGGCAATAGTAATATTGCCGGTGCAAAGGAATTTATAGATAACTGCTTAAAGAATCATATTCCTTTTTTCTTTTTGACAAATAATGCGACTCGGACATTACGGCAAAATGTGGAGCATATGGAAAAATTAGGTTTTAAAGGAATAGAAGAGAAACATTTCTTTACCAGCTCCATGGCGGCAGCACGCATCATGCGTAAGAAAGGCTATGATAAAGCGCAGATGATCGGTATGGATGGATTGGCAGAAGCCTTGCATAACAACGGTTTTGAAATCAGCGAAGAACCGCAATGCTTATTTGTGGGACTTGATAAGCTTGGAAACTATGAGAAATATTCCCATGCGCTGCAGTATCTGTTAAGAGGAGCTATTCTGGTGGGAACGAATGATGACCGGTTATTGGCTCATGGTGATACGTTTCATATCGGAAATGGATCGATTGTTAAGATGTTTGAATATGCCAGTGGGCAGACGTCCATGAAGATCGGCAAGCCACACAGCGCTTTTCTTTATGAAGCTCTTGATTATTATCATCTTTCTAAAGAAGAATGTATCATCATCGGTGATAATCTGGAAACAGATATAGCGTTGGGAACAAATGAGCATGTGGAAACGATCTTGGTGCTTAGCGGCGTCCATCATGAAAAAGATATTGAACGCTTAAAGATCTATCCGGATCGTATCATTCACCGACTGGATGAATTAAATCAGTAAAAGACACATAAAATGAAACAGGTGAGATATGAAATCAGGCTTGTTTCTTTTTATTTATTCAATCTTTAAAGCTTTTTTACCACTTCCTTCACTGGAAGCAGTTTTATTGCCACTTTGTCTTTTATACCCTGATAAAGCTTTTTTCTATTCAATGCTGAGTGGCTTTGGTACCTGTATCGGCGGTCATATCGGCTATGAGATCAGCAACCGTTATGGCAGAAAGGCAGCTTTAAGGTTTGTCAGTGAGGAAATGATGGCATCAGCGGTGGAGAAATTTCAAAAAATGGGTTATTTATATATCATTGTTGGATCTCTTTCCCCGTTTCCTGACTTTATACTTTCCTATGCAGCAGGCATGTTGAAGATGAACCGCTGGGTGTTTATGCTGCTGGATGGGGGATGCCGATGGCTGCGCTCTTTGCTTTTGATTTATTTTTCATCAGTTTTAAATGAATATTTCCACTTTGACCGTTATATGATCATTTTATCGGTTCTGATGCTTTGTTACTTTATGGGCCGATACTTCCTGAAAAAAAGAAGTTAGCAGGAAAGAATCCTTTTCTACTTCAGGATGCCACTGGACCCCCAATATCTGATTCATCTGTATTGCTTCGATCCTTTGGTCACGGCTCATTGCTTTGATCTGGAAGCCTGAAGCAAGCTGATCGATGCATTGATGATGGTCGCTGTAAACAAGGATCTCTTTTTTATTTGATAAGATAACCGGATGTGTTACATTTTGGTGTTGGGATATATGCTGATGAAGCGTACCGCCAAAAAAGACATTGATGACTTGCATTCCTTTGCAGATGCCAAGCAAGGGAAGCTGTCTTTTATGAACATGGTCCACAACCGCAAATTCCATTTCTTCAAGTTTGCATGTATCGATTTTTGTTTCGGGATGTTTTGGCTGATGATATCGCTTAGGATCGATATCGCCGCCTCCGGCTAAGATGAAGCCGTCACATTCATAAAACTGAGTTTCTTCAAACAGAAACAAGGGAATCACATTATACGCTCTCATCTTATCAATCAGATAAGAGGAAAAGACATAGCGGTGCAGGTCTTTGTTAAGACGGGGAAGGATACCTATTTTTATCATACTCTAGTTTATGCATATTTTTTGTTTTGACAACATCTTTGTATTGGTCTAACATAAAAATATGGAAACCAAAAGACTCTTATTAAGAAAATTAAGAAAAAGTGATGCTTATGATATTTATCGGAATATTTTTCATGATAAAAAGGTCTTGCAGACTTTTTTGGGCCGTTATGCAGCAACCTTCGATACGTTTGATTTTGATGGGATGCTGGATTTTTTTGAGAAAAAGTTATTTTGTTATGGGATCGAATTAAAAGAAAACCATGAATGTATCGGCATTATTTTTGAAAATGAGCGTCATGATGAAACAATTGAGATCGGGTATGCCTTATCTTCTGCCTATTGGAATTTAGGATATATGAGCGAAGCGCTGGCGGCTGTCTTAAAGGAATTGATGGAAGAAGAGAAGGGTCATGTTTTTTCTGCGGCTGCTTTCAAAGAGAATGTAGGTTCATGGCGGGTGATGGAGAAGTGCGGCATGAAGTATTCGCATACGGTAAAAGATGAGATCGAATGGCAGGGGAAATCACATGATGTCGTTTATTATGAAATAAAAA
>NZ_JBVAYM010000027.1:0-27152 GCF_055420025.1 Traorella sp. mt218 | reverse complement strand
CGAAGAAATTTTACCATTCTTAAACAGGACACAGAAAAGGGAACTGTTAATGTGGGCCTTAGAAAAGATGGGACCTGAAGAGCTGAGGGACTATGCTCATTATTTAGATGAGAAAATGATCGCAGAGATGACAGAGAGTTACATCCGTGAAGAAAGAGATGATGACCTGAGTGATTTTTATATGTATATGAACAAAGACACCAAACAAGCTTTAGTAAAGTATTATCTTGATCATCAGATGAATGATGAACTGATGGAACTTTTGTCATTCATGAAATAAAAAAGGTGCCTGCAACACATGCGGCACTTTTTATTTTTGAGAAAAATTCTCATATTGTTTTCTGAAATATTCACCCAGATCACGAAGCTGCTTTTTATTAGAGAGCTTTAAATGAGGAAAGCTGTTTCGCAAACGTGCTTGCCTCGTACTTTCACGCAAGGATCGATAATGCTGGTAAAGCTGCTTTTTCAGATCATCAAACTCAGGGGTGTTTTCCATAAAGCTTTCTATTTTTTCCTTCACATTAAAGTTAAATTCAGGAATCTGAGAAGACAATAACCCTTTGATCTCCTCTAATTTAGCTTCAAATACAGATAATTGCTGTTTGAAGGAAATCAGCTGGAGTGTTGATAAGATGATATCCGTGACTAAATAAAGAAATAATACGATAGCAATAAGCTGACGCAGTGATATCGAAATACTTCCTACAAAAGAACTTACTAAAGGATGCAGGAAATAGATCACAAAGATGGACATACATCCAAACAAAAATGAATTGCGTAAACAGACACGTCCATTGATATTAAACTTACGCTGTGAGTAATCCCACCACATGATATGGAAGAGCATTTCTAACAGCCATGAGGTGAAATATTCAATAAGCGAGGTAATGATGATACCCAATATAAATACCAGCAACGGATAATTGTCCAGCCAGGAGAGCATCAGGATCACAAAGATAGCTCCAAATCCATAAATGGGGCAGAAGGGTCCATGCATGAAACCGGAATTGACAATTTTTTTTCTTCCGAATGAAATATAGGCAGATTCACAGACCCATCCCAGAAAGCTGTAAATCATCAGATATAGAAAATAATTAATTGCAGTGATCATGTCCATGATTACTATTATGGTTGAAACTGAAAGAAATAGCAATCCTTTTTTTGTAAAAAGATGAGATTGTATCAATAAAAGTCATGTCAGATTGAATTTCTAAATAACTTATGCTTTAATTAACATAAATAATGTTGATATAAAGGAGGAAATCATGAATCGTACTGCACTATGCATCAAAATGCTTCAGATCCTAAATGCCCATGATTTTGTTACAAAAAAAGAATTAGCGGAAAGACTGGAAACAAATCCCAGAAATATTGCGGAATTTAAAAAGGAACTGGAAGTTGCCGGTTATATGATCGAAACAACAAAGGGAAGATATGGCGGTTATCGGTTATTGGATAAGGCTTCTTTGCCGATGATACGGTTAAGCGAAGATGAAAAGCAGGCCATGAATGATGCTTATTCCTTTTTAAAGAATCATCAGGATTTTTTGTCGATGGATAGGTATCGTCAGGCTTTTGAAAAAATCAAGTCATCACTTGTATTTTCTCATAACCAAAGCGAGGTAGTCTACCGCGGCAGAAATCATGCCTTGGAAAAAAATATTCAGAAAATGATCCGACTGTGTGAGCAGGCAAAAAAAGAAAGCTGTGCCATTAGCTTTGACTACCGTTCATTACGTGCAGATACATATAAAAAAGTAGAACTATGTCCTTATGAGGTATTAAATATTCACGGCTCTTATTATTGTCTTGGCTATTGCCCGCAAAAACATGATTTTCGAACCTATAAGTTTTCAAATATCCGTATGAAAGAAATGAAGATTTTGAAGAAGCATTTTACCCGAGATCTTGATTTTGATGTGAATGCGTATCTCGGAAAAAGTGGTTTGATGAAAGATGAGCCGATAGAAGTAGAATTTTTGATTCATGGAGAAAATGCGGTTTTATATGCAGAAGCTGAAATGGGCGTGAACCCAATGATGAGCTTTGATGCCGACCGGATCTTACATGTGAAAACACTTTTTGAAGGGAAGCTGAATGCGATGCAGTTTCTCTGCTCTTTGGGAAGCAGCTGTGTGATCCTGTCACCTGTTGGATTAAGGGCGGAAATGCAGGAAGAAATTAGGAAAATGGCACAAAACTATTTGTAGTAAAAGAAAACTCATGTATAATATGAAGAGGTGATTATATGCTTCATGAATCGGATTTAAGAAAGTTTACAAGGTGTGATAAATATTTTTGGTATTCGAAACAAAACAGCTTACCTTTTTTTCCGTTTGTAACGGCTCAGTACGATATTTACCAATTGGTCGCAGAGTATTTGGGATTAGATAATATTTTCAGAGGAAAGAGAAATGATGATCCTGCACTGGCCCTTGAAGCATACGAAAAGCATCAGACTTTATTGGAAGCGCGTATTGCCTATCGTAATTTGCGTGTAAAAATACCATGTCTTGTAAGAAAAGATCATAAAAATATATTATATCTTGTTTATTCACAATGTTATCCTAAGCTTTCTGAAGCGCAGAAGGCAAGTGATCTGATCGAAGTGATGGCTAAAAATAAAATGTTTGTCGATGAGGTCTATCTGATTCATATCAATGCCCAATATGTGAGAGAGGATACCTTCAATGTGTTTGAATGCTTAACGATCAGTAATGAATTTTATAATGACAAAAATAAAAAATGCGGGAAAGCCCGTGAACTTATTGAACAGCACCGACGTGATCTGGATAAGATCCTAGATGCGATCGAGGCACTTCCGGATATGAGTCAGGTTCAGAAAAAACGCAGCTCTGTTTGTACCTCACATTATAAATGCGAATTTTTCAAAGAATGCTTTCCGAATAACCAGCATGATACCTCTATCTTAAATCTTGTACAATCTTCAAAAAAATATGAATGTGAGGAATTCGGAATTACGGATATGGCCATGGTCTGCGGTGATGAGATCGAAGCTACCAGAATTCAGTATGCTCAGGTCATGGCCGCAAAAAAAAGAGGTTTATTTATAGATCAGATGGCATTAAAAGCCTGGGTCGAGAAGATTGCTTATCCGATCACATATCTTGATTTTGAGTGGCAGACCTTTGCTTATCCGCCATATAAAGGCATGAAGCCTTATGATGTTTTGGTATTTCAGTATTCGATGCATGTCGAAGAAAAAGGACAAGAGCTTCGCCATGAACAGTTTATCGGCGATGGGGATTGCCGTATCGCTTTTATTGAAGATCTGCTCTCTAAGATTCCCAAAGAGGGAACGATCCTGGTGTTCAATGCACAAGGTGCAGAGGCCTTACGCCTTCAACAGCTGGCAAAACAGTTTCCTCAATATGAACAGCAGCTGCGTGCTGTTTGGGAGCGAATGGTGGATCTGGCTTTGCCTTTTTCAAGTGGTCTGATTTATGATACTCGAATGGCCGGTGAGTATAATCTGAAAAAGCTTTTATCTTTATTTTCTGATCTGAGCTATGATCAGCTGGAAATCAATCAGGGACTTTTAGCGGTAAAAAAATATCAGGAATTAGAGGCAACCCATGCACAGGAAGTGAAAGAGGCTTTATTTGAATATTGCGGGATGGATACATATGCGGAATATGTGCTTTTCCACTTTCTTAAAGACAAGGTATCCAAATGATATGTAAAGAATGGCAGTTGGCCATTCTTTTTTTTAACCGTTTAATTCACTGAATACTTCATTGATCCTGTTCCATGTCTGCGGCCCGACGATGCCATCCGGATCAAGTCCCAGCATCCTTTGAAAGGCCATTACGCTTTGCTGGGTACGCACCCCAAAGATGCCGTCAGCAGTAACGCTTGGAATATTCTGATAATAGATAGAAATGAAATTAAGGCGGTTTTGAATCAAGGCCACATCATCACCTCTTGAATTTAATCGTAAAGGTGTTCCCGGATATGGCGGGAATGATGGGGAGGAGGCATCACCATTAAGAATCTTATTCTGAGCTTCAAATAAGGCATTCCAAGTAGCAGGCCCTACGATGCCGTCAGCATCAAGTCCAAAAAGCTCCTGAAAGCGAACAACTGCTTGTCTTGTCTTACTGCCAAAAATGCCGTCTTCGACTAAGATCGGAATAGACGGATATTCCATTCCTACCGTATTCAAGGCCTCTTGAATATCTAAGACATCCTGACCGCTGGCTCCTAAAGAAATGGCAATTCCGGGATATACAGGTGCCTGATTTGGCGGATTAGTTGCATTGACCATATCCGAATAAATTGAAAAGATACGGTTCCATGTAGCTTCACCCACGATACCATCTACCTTTAACCCATAAAATTTCTGAAAGGAACGGACAGCATTGAGCGTCTGATTACCAAAAAAGCTGTCAATGTTAGAAATAGGCGATATAGCGTTATTATAAGCGGCAATCGTACTAAGGTAAAACTGAATCTGTTGAACATAAAGATCACGGTCACCATATTTTAAAACGACCTGCGGCCATTCACCGCTGCGTTCATTTTCAATGCGCCCGATGCTTCCCAATTCTGCTAATTTTCTGACAGCGATATAAATATAATTGATCTTATACCATGTGCTCTTCCCAACGATACCATCTTGTGTCAGATTAAACTGCTTTTGAAAAACACGCACGGCATTTTCGGTCATTGGTCCAAAAATACCATCCACCGGATAAATCGGAGTGATCAGCGGATAATTGACAGCTATGGCATTAAGCTGTTGCTGGATGAGATAAACATCTGCTCCCTGTGAGCCTAATCTCAATGGTGTTCCCGGATAAGAACCTTTGACATCTTCAATACGATCCGAAGATACCAGACGTACATCATCGCCATAATAAAACTGCAGGATCTGAATGGCATTCAAGCCATCATTGGCCAAGGTCAAGGTTCCCCACTGTTTCATGCCCGGGCACTGGGCAATCTTGCCATCACAATACTCTGCATAAAAGGGTTCCGCAAAGTTTCTTTTTCTTAGGAACTGGTTGAATACATCATCAACCAGGACAGAAATACTATCAAAAATATTACGGTTTTTCACAAATGCCTGATCAAAAGCCGTATTATTCGTAATATCAAAATCATATCCCTTTGAGCGATACCATTCTGTATAAACACGATTCAAGGCAAGTGATACCTGAGCGTGGATATTGGCCAATAAAGCCTCTTTCGGCCATGTAGGATAAATCTCCGATGAACAGACATTTTTAATGTAATAAATAAAATCAACCGTAATATCCTCAGCCTTTGCGGTAGGTCTTCCAAGATGGACACGAATCTGACGGGGAATGACCACACCTTTCTGAACGAACATGATCCTCTCCGGCGTCGTAAGATAATTCTCTTCATCCATCTTATAATCCTGCTCATCATTACCGCCTAAAATACGGGTCGGTGACTGTGAAACATTATTACCGCCATAATTGGTCAGCAAGTGATGGTCGGGAATCGTTTCTACTTCTGTATCATAATTGACCAATATATCAGGAACCATATTCATATTGATGACACTGGCTTCATCAGCAAATATCTGTACTCCCTGAATCAATTCACTCAGATATCCCTGAAGGATCAGCTCAACGCTGTAAATTTCATAAGGACGCTGTGAATTACTTTCCTCAAGCGATAGATCTTTGTTTTTGGTTTCAAGGGTAATGATCGGACTTTGTCCCTCTATATCTGTGATATAATACTGTTCAAAGATGATGATTCCATCTTCTTCTTTAAAGACACGAACGATCACATTACTCAGTGCTAATGCCTCATCCGCAAGACTGGTAAAAATCTGTAGTGTACCTGTTGGCATAAATACCTCCTATATCAGCCTATTCTTCAGAAATAATATTTCGTAGGCATACGCCCAGATAGGATAAATAAAGTCTTGGACATTTTGATTATATTGATATTTTTGTGATAAAAAGATACAATGAATACATAAAAATTCTCATATAAGGTGCAGGTAAAGGAATTTTATGACAGTGAAGCAGAAACATATCTCAAGGCTGTTGAAAAGATTGACCGTCAATATGGTTATTGCAAAGAATTTTAAAAGCTATGCCAAACAGCAATCAGGATTATCAAAGGATATATGTATTTTGCATGTCTTATGCATATCCAAGTAAAGCTAAATGAGGAGGAATTTGAATGCTTATCAATTTTAATGAAATCAAAGAAATGCGTGTATCGGGAATGAATCATGGCAGTGGTGAGATGTCCGCAGAAATGTATATGAGCAGTGAAGGAAAAATTATTCCTTGCAGGATACATGCAGGTGGTTCAATCGGCATGCATTCTCATCCGACAAGTGATGATATCAATGACATTCTTTCAGGAAAAGGCAAAGCTATTTGTGATGGAGAAGAGGAAATGCTTATTCCGGGTGTTTGTCATATCTGTAAGAAAGGTTCTCAACATAGCATTATTAATACGGGAAATGATGATCGGGTGATGCTGACCCTTGCCATAGAGCGATCATCGATTTGAAGGAAGTGTTTTATTTGAATCAGGTTTTTACTTTTATATTGATGCTGATCCTGGTGATTGCTGCCTTTTTCTTATTTGAGATATTGGATCAGCAGTTTGATATCAAAATAAGATATTTTTCATTTGTTGCGAAAAAAAGATGGCTGTTTTATGTCACATTTTCGATGTGGCTCATACTTTCGGCTGTATTATTTATCATCAGTGATCGTTGGAATAATTCTCTTCATTTTATTTTGCTCATTTTATATTATTGCATATTTGTTAGTTTGTATCATAACGTCAGGAATTGGCAGATGGCCTATAATGTTTATATCAAACATATCGATTTATTGAGAAAAGCAAAAGAAAGAGAAAAGAAGAAAAGAAAGAAGGGTCGTTTTTGAAAGTGAGAAAAAGTGTGGATGGGTGGTTTACGGTTGAAGAAATCGATCATGCCACGTTTGCAATCAGCGAATATCAGCATTGGGAAGAAGCACATTCTTATGTCTTATTAGGAAGCCGTCAGGCATTATTGATCGATACAGGCCTAGGTATATCCAACATTAAGAAAGTCGTCGATGACATAACTCAGCTGCCCATCCTTGTGGCAACCACTCATGTACATTGGGATCATATCGGTGGTCATAAGTATTTCAGTGATATAGCCGTCCATCATCTTGAAAAAGACTGGCTTTTTCATTTTCCGCTCCCATTGTCTGCTGTTAAGAAGGAACTGTTGAAAGAGCCTTGTTTATTTCCAGAAGGCTTTGATATCGATCAATATGAAATTTACAAAGGAAAACCTGCACTGCTCTTAAATGATCAGGATATGATCGATATCGGAAACAGAAAAATAAAAGTGATTCACACACCCGGACATTCACCGGGACATTGCTGTTTTTATGATATTGACAGAAAATATCTGTTTACGGGAGATCTGGTATATGAAGGTGAGCTGGATGCTTATTATCCGACAACCAATCCGATTCAATTTAAGGAATCGATCCATAAGATAAGAAAAACAGAGGTGAAAAAAATCTTGCCTTCGCATCATACATTACATGTCAGTCATCAATTGATCGATGATATCTGGAAAGCATTTAAAGAACTGGAAGAAAAAGGAAATTTGAAACAAGGCAAGGGTATTTATGAATATGGCAATTTCAGCATTCATCTTTAATCTTAAACGTTAGGAAGAAGGAAATCATGGAGAATAAAGAAGTTTTACTGACTAAATTGGATAAGATCCATACGACTGAAAGAGGTGTCGACAGAATAAAAAAGAATCTTAACTTAGGGTGTGAGGATGCAGTGGCATACTGCAAAGAAAAAATACTTGATAAAAATTGTAAGATCTATCAGCAAGGAAAGAACTGGTATTGTGAATCGGTCCTATAAAGATAACGATCAACGCATCAAGCTATACGATCATTACGGCACATGTCATGAAATGTTTCGGTGATAAAAAATGATAAGAAAATTCGAGAAGGACGATATACACGCTGTCATGCAGATATGGATCAATGAAAATATAAAAGCTCATTCATTTATTTCAAGAAAATATTGGGAAGAGAATGTTTGTTTTGTAGAAGAAGCATTACCAAAAGCAGAAATCTATGTTTATGTCATTGAAAATAAAATCGCCGGTTTTATAGGATTGGTTCATGAGCATATCGAAGGTGTTTTTGTTGATACAAATTATCAAGGTCATGGAATAGGCGGCTTTTTGCTTGAGAAAGCAAAAGAACATCGGCACCGGCTGACATTAAGTGTCTATAAGAAAAATAAACATGCAATTGAATTTTATAAGAAAAAGGGCTTTGTCATCTTCCATGAAGATATGGATGAACAGACAAAAGAAATGGCGTATATGATGATGTGGAGCGCAGATGATAAAGATGGGGATTGACGATGAAAAGAAAAGTGATTTTATATATTTCACAAAGTTTAGATGGTTTTATTGCGGATGATCAGGGAAGTGTAGACTGGATTGGTGGAAATGATCATGAATATGTAAGTGATTATGGATATGAGAGTTTTATAAAAGATGTGGATACAGTTATTTTAGGTGCAAACACATATAAACAGATCATTTGTGAATTATCAAAAGATAAATGGGTATATGAAGATCTTCAAAGCTATGTGCTGACAAGTGAAAACATCAAAGACACCGTCAATATAAAATATGTCAATATGAATATCAAAGAACTCATCCATCAGTTACAACAAGAAAAGGGAAAAAATATCTGGATATGTGGCGGAGCCCATGTGATCGATCAATGTATCAAAGAACATATCATTGATGAATATCATATCACGACCCTTCCTGTCATCTTAGGAAAAGGAATTCGTCTTTTTGGAGAAGGTCATGGAAAAATCAAACTTAAATTAAAAAAGGTAAAGGAAGAAAACGGTCTGATACAGGGGATATATATCAATCAATGATCATAATTAACTAGAAGAGTGTTGCCGGATCACCAGTCTATGTGATTGATATAACATGGCTTTTTTCATATGGACTTTATATGCATGCGCATTTAAACAATAGGTATGAAGAAGCTGGTATCTTGTTTTGTTACGGACTTGTTCAGGCGAAAAAGCTGGGTTATAATAAATGTAACGATCAGGAGGGGAAACGATGGATAATGAAAAAATATTTGCCATGAGCTTCTCTAAAGTATATCCTTTATTGGTTGCGAAAGCTGAGAAAAAAGGGCGTACGAAACAGGAGGTCGATGAGATCATTCATTGGCTGTGCGGCTATGATGAAGAGGATATTGCCAACGCTTTGGAAAATGAAATGAGCTATGGTGATTTCTTTAGGAAGGCCCCTGCATTAAATCCTGATAGAAAACGGATCACAGGACGTATTTGTGGTGTACGCTTAGAAGAGATGGAAGAAGGATTGATGAAAGAGATTCGCTATTTAGATAAGCTGGTGGATGAGCTGGCAGAGGGAAAAACGATGGAAAAGATCTTGAGGAAATCAGATGAATAATAAAAGTTATGAATTTGAAGCTGTGATCGAAGCAGTGCCTGAAAAAGGGGGAGCTTATGTACGTTTTCCATATGATATTCGAAAAGAATTTGGAAAAGGCAGGGTCAAGGTTGATGTGACCTTTGATGGTGAGCCGTATCATGGCAGTATCGTCAATATGGGTGTCAAGAATGCAGATGGTTCGATCTGTTATATCATCGGGATTCGTAAGGATATTCGAAATAAGATCAATAAACATCCAAATGATAAGGTATGGGTATGTGTGAGTGAGGTGGATGTATGAAAAAGATTGGTGTCATGATATATTCCTATTTCTGTATGCAGGAAATTTCCTGTCTGACAGATGGGTTGAAAGTATATTTTGATATAGATGTCGATGTGTTTGCGGCAAGTCAGGATATAATCAAAAGTGAAGATAATTTCCAGATCATTGCGAATAAGACGTTTGATGAATTTAATGATGAATATGGATGTTTGATACTGCCGGGCCTCTATGATCCGCTGCCGGCTTTATTTGATGAGAGGAATATTTCATTTTTGCGTTCATTAAAGGGAAAAGAATTGCTGATAGCCGGTATCTCATCTTCACCGATGCTTTTGGCGAAGGCAGGGCTTTTGGAAAATGTGCGCTTTACAAGCGGTATGTGGGATGAAATAGCGAAATTTTTAGATTTTGTTCCCTATGAGAATATGGTTCATCAGCCGATCGTGAAAGACGGGAATGTCATTACGGCAATGGGATTTGCGTACCGGGAATTTGCCTGTGAAGTCATTAAAACCTTGGGCATTGATGATTGTAAAGAGGGATTATTTAACGGGATTACAAAAGAATATACAGAGGAAGAATTAACTTTTGAAATGGGTGAAGAGAATTTTAAGGAGTTTATGGAAGAATATTTAAGCTATATCCGATGATGAAGAAATGATAAGTTTGTTTAAAGTTCAGACATTCTTTTATGGTTATAAAGGATGTCTTTTTATTTTGTCCTAATTAATTGCGTAAAAAAACTTCATAAATGTAAGTTGATGTATGTAATCGCTTACTTTACAATAAAGGCATAAAGGAGGGTTAAATCGAATATGAGTTTAACTACAGTTTTACTTATTGCGTTATGGGCAGGATTTTGTTCATATGATGATCAGGGGCCACAGATGCTGCGCCGTCCATTGCTGGTTGCGCCGGTCGTGGGAATCATTCTAGGTGATTTACCTAATTCACTGATTATTGGTGCGACGCTTGAATTAATGTGGATGGGTCTTGGAAATATGGCCGGTTATCAGACACCGGATATGATTACAGGAACAATTGTTGGTACCGCTTTTGCGATTACTTCAGGTGAAGGTGCCGGTGGTATTGCGGCAGGGGTTGCATTAGCGACAGCCGTTGCGGTTTTGAGTCAGCAGCTATTATTAATTGCAATGTTTATAAAGCAGTTATTTGCGCCATGGGCAGACAAGGTTGCGGAAACAGGTAACTTCAGCGGATTGATGCAGATTCAAATTGCCGGTGCAGTCGTTCAGTTCTTGATTCGTGCGATTCCGACATTCTTAGTGCTTTATTTCGGACAGGGTGTAATCGATACGGTCGTATCTTCGATCCCGACAAATGTATTGACAGCTTTGAATACTGCCAGTGGTATTTTACCGGCGGTAGGTCTTTCAATCCTGATGACGATCATCATGAAGAAAGGTATGTGGGCTTTCTTGATCTTCGGTTTCGTATTAAATGCTTATATGGGCTTGGATACGATGGCCGTAACACTGATCGCACTTGCTTTTGGAACCATTTATGTATGGATCATGCAGAATAAAGAAGCAGCCAGCAAACCGGCAGCTGCAGCAACGACAGAAGAGGAAGGAGAATATGATCTATGAGTGAAGTATCAACAGTAAATCATGAAATGAAGATGACTCGCAAGGATCTGAATAAGATTTATTGGCGTTTACAAGCGTTTGGTGTCGGATTATCCATTCAGTCAACAACTGCTCAGGCGATTTCCTTTGCTTTCTGTATGGTACCGGTATTGAAGAAAATTTATAAAGATGCGCCGAAAGAACAGCGTGTGAATGCGATGAAGCGCCATTTGGAATATTTCTTGTCACAAAATACAGCAACAGGTATGATCTTAGGTATCTGTGCTGCCTTGGAAGAAACGACGACGGAAGATGAAAAAGAAGCAATCGTTGCGGTAAAAGCCGGAATGATGGGTCCTTTAGCCGGTATCGGTGACTCCGTATTCAAATTAACGATTCAGGCAATTGCCGGAAGCGTTGGAGCGGTTTATGCATTACAGGGTAATTTGCTGGGTGCTATCTTAATGTTTGTTATTTATAATGGTATTAATATCGCAATCAAATATGGTGGTATCATCTTAGGTTATCAGAAAGGTATGGAGTTTATTACCTCCGGAGATCAGGCTAAGCTGATGAATAATATCATCAACCTTGCAACAATGGTGGGTGTCATCGTATTAGGATGTTTGATTTCAAGCAGTGTTAAATTGAATATTGCCTATGTATTGACCGTTGAGGAAACTACGGTTCCGATCCAGGATCTCATTGATAGTGCATTGCCGAATCTATTGCCATTACTGGCTACGCTGGGCTTGTATCTGATCAATAAGAAAATGCCTCGAAAGTACATGATCGCTTTGATTTTCGCCATTCTTATCATCGGTACTTTATTGGCATTGGCAGGTATCATCGGATAATGGCAAAGTGTGCGGTGATTCTGGCCTCCCATGGCTTTATGGCAGCTGAAGCGGTAAACAGTGCCGGCATGATCCTTGGCGACCAGCCAAAAAATGTCGATGTGGTGTCTGTAACACCTGATAAAAGCTATGAAGAGTGTCTGGATGAATTACATCAGAAATATGAAGCTTTAGATACGACAAACGGATGTCTGATGTTCACGGATATTTATGGCGGAACTCCTGCGAACATTGCAAGTTATTTATCAATTGAGCATCCCAATGATGTCGTTGTCTTCAGTGGATTGAATTTACCGGTATTGCTTGAGATATTTTTAGATATGAATTCTGATCTAAAAGAATTAGAAAAGAAAATCGAAGCTTTGATACCTACCGTTTGTGTAAATGTATCAAAGAAAATAAAAGAAAGGATGGAAGAAGATGCCGATCAAATGTGTTCGTATTGATGATCGATTTGTTCATGGACAGGTTGCTACTTATTGGCTGCGTCATGTAAATGCTGATCAGATCATCTGTATCAGTGACGCCGCTGCCGCTAATCCGGTACAGGGACAGGTCATGAAAATGGCTGCTCCTGATCTGGCTGTGCATGTCTTTGGCGTTGATAAATTTATTAAGATTTATAACAGTCAGCCGATCAGAAAATCAACCTTCCTTATTTTAGGAAGTACTTCAGATGTATTAGCGCTTGTTAAGGGCGGTGTTAATGAAATCAAAGAAGTCAATTTTGGCGGGATGCGGCCAAATGCTTCCCGTACGCATGAATATACACCTCTTATCTGTTTTTCAGATGAGGAGGAAAAAGCCTTTTATGAATTGCTTGATTTAGGAATTAAGATTGATTATAAAGTAGCTGCTTTTGATGAGCCAGTACCACTTTTAGATGTGCTGAAGAACAATAAAAAATCATGAGTATGTTTGCGGAAGTATATAAAGTTGATGAACATTCTCTTTCATTTGAAATTCATGATGGAAAAGAGATGTCCTATGAGATTTATATGCATCAAAACGCTCAGATCTGTACGGACAGTCACTGTCTTATAGCCAATGGAAAAGGAAGTCAGACAATCGTTTCACTTCCTTCTCCGCTTTTGCCTCAATATTTTACATTAAAATTTGAAAATGGCGAAACGCTGTTATGCGGATATCGGATCTTGCCTCTTCAGGGAATGTATAATTTTCGTGATATGGGAGGTTATCCCAATAAAGAAGGCAAGAGAGTCAAATGGGGAAAACTGTATCGGGGCGATCAATTATACAACATGGATAAAGAAGCTTATGATGCTTTTCATGCCTTGGATATTCATTCGATCATTGATTTTCGAGCTTATGATGAATATACGAAAAATCCGAATACACCGGCTGAGGTATATCAGATACGTCAATATCATTGCATTCCTGAGGGAAAGGCCGCTGCAATGGCAGGTGATCTGGCCACTTCTCCATCAGCGATGCATCACAAATATGATATCGATCTTATAAAACGTGAGCTTCAGCAAGATCCGGACTTGGCCGGTAAGTCGATGATTCATCAGCAGAAAGAATTTACAAGAAATGCTAACAGTATCGAGGCATTTCGTGATACAATAAACTTAATTGCAGATGAACAAAATATCCCTGTATATTTTCATTGCCGCGGAGGCAAGGACCGGACGGGATTTGCAGCCATGCTGCTGCTGGCTCTTTTGGATGTGGATGAAGAAATCATCATGTATGATTATTTGCTGACACAGCGTGCCAGGGAAAAGAAAAATCAGGCATATCTGGAGAAATTTCGAAAAATGGCGAATGGTGACGAAGCCGTGGCTCAGGTACTTTTGAGTTATTTTGATACAAGAAAAGATTATCTGCAGGCTGCTATTGATGAAATTCATCAATCTTATTCAAGCATTCAGGAATATGCTGTTCAAAAAATGGGAATCCGTCATGAAACGATTCAAAAATTGAAAAGCAATTTTCTGGAATAAAACATGCTGTAATAAATTTCAAGGAGAATATTTATGCTGGAGTTTAGCTTACGGCAAATAAAGTTATTAGATCATCTGTTGAATCATGAAGACTCTGACATAGATGATCTTTTATCAGTAGGTTCGATTTCGTTGAGAACGTTTCAAAATGAAATGATCGATATGAACGAGAAGCTAAGAGAATGCCGGTTACATTTAGAAATCACAAGCAATTTCAACAAGGGTTATCAGATCAAAAAGAATGCTGGAAATGAGCAGATTTTGAATGTCTGAAAAGGCAGTGCCATAAATATTTGAATCATGAATTAATGATCTTGTATGGTGCTTCTCCGCGCATAACTTATATTATCCGTCGGTTTTTATGTGCAAAGGGTTATATCCAAAGCCATGAATTAAAAAATGAATTGTATATTTCGATGGCGACGCTTACGAAGGATCTGAAAGCGGTTCGCCAGATCTTATCACAATATGGAATCGAACTGATCACCCTTCCTTATCATGGCATGAAGATCAAGGGAGAATGTTATCAGATACGCAGTGCATTGATTGATTTTTGTGATATCTATGATATCTATGAAGATGAATTTTATCTTGAACCGATGGCATTCAGACAGTATGGTATCCAGCCTGATATCTTAAAAGAGGTGCGTGAAAAGCTGCTTGCATGCTTTCATAAGTATCGTTTGAATATCAAGGATCAGTATTTTATCGATCTATACTTTTTTTGCCTGATACAGATCGCACATGCAGATCCCACGTATCAGGAAGTCATTGGGGCAGATCGAAGTCTTTGTTATGCATGTGCCGAAGAAATCTGCCAGGTCATGCATATCCATGCTTCCTGTGCTCATTTTATTTATTTGCTGATAATCAGCGGTATCGAAGATCTTTCAATAGAAGATATCGAATATTTGCATTTAAGCAGGCAACCGAAGGTATTGCTTGATGAGGTATGCTCACAGTTGATGGAGATGTATCATCTTGATTTGCATAAACAGGATACGATCATGAAGATGATCTGTCAGAATATTATCTTGTTGCTTTTATATAAAGATTATCATCTTTCATTGAAAATATCACAGATCAATAACTTTGATTCATTGAAAAATGCACCTTTATCATGGTCATTAAGCATTTGTATCCTGGAAAAGATCAAGGATCTTTTAGGTGTTTCTTATAATAATATAGAACTGGTCGATCTGACGGTCCGTAATTATGGAATCATCTTTTCTATTCAAAATAAATATAAGAAGATACATCTGGCTATCTTTTCACTGCATGGTAAAGGAGCGGCAGAAACGTATTACTATAAATTGGCAGAGTTTTTAAGAAAATATGATATCGAGATGTCTTTTTTCAGTTATTACGAAATTGAAGCCGTTGATCTGAGCCGGTATGATAATATCATCATTTTAGGTGCCAATAAGATGAATGCGAATGATAATCATTCACAAATCATATATTTGGAACACTATGAGCACATATCAAATGAGGTCTTATACTCCAAGCTTTTGTCACGTCACCAGATCAAAAACTTTTCGGTTAAAAAACTGGAAAATAAGATCGAGATCCACCTTTCAAATGAAAACAATCAGGGTATTCGGGAAATGGCACATATATTGAATAGCTTCGGGTATAATGAAACGAATTGTGAATCTATGTTAGATAGAATGATATCGATCAATGCGCAGCATTTTCAGTTTGATCCATATATCATTTGTTTATTGTGGAACAGGGAATTAAGATATTCATCTTTTCATTTTCATTTCGATCACCCATTAACGATTCATGGCATGAATTGTTATGAGATACAGGTTGCCATAGTAGATCCAAAATTTAATATCACTACTATCAAACAGGGTGATTCATCTCTTAGAAGAATACAAAAACGAATAGATTCAAATCATTTGCATCATATGCAAAGTAGAAGGAGGAATAAACAATGAGCTTTCCGGAAGGATTTTTATGGGGCGGTGCAACGGCTGCCAATCAGTGTGAGGGCGGTTATGATGAAGGCGGAAGAGGTCTTGCCAATGTCGATGTGATCCCCCATGGCAGTGAACGCTGGCGTGTTGTCAGCGGTCAGAGAAAGATGTTCGACTTTGAAGAAGGGTATTACTATCCGGCAAAAGAGGCCATCGATATGTATCATCGCTATAAGGAAGATATTGCTTTGTTTGGAGAGATGGGTTTTAAGACCTATCGTTTATCGATCGCATGGTCAAGGATCTTTCCAAAAGGCGATGAGGAAGAAGCGAATGAAGAAGGATTGAAATTCTATGAGGATCTGTTTAAGGAATGTCATAAATATGGGATCGAACCTTTAGTAACGATCACTCATTTTGACTGTCCGATGCATCTGATCAAGGAATATGGCGGATGGCGTAACCGCAAGCTGGTCGATTTTTATAAAAAGCTGGTCACGGTCTTATTTACGCGTTATAAAGGACTGGTGAAATACTGGCTGACCTTCAATGAGATCAATATGCTGCTTCATGCACCGTTTATGGGAGCAGGTATTTGTTTTGAAGAAGGTGAGGACAGATATAAGACGCTTTATACAGCGGCACATCATGAACTGGTGGCAAGTGCATGGGCAGTAAGAATCGGCCATGAGATCGATCGTGAGAATAAGATCGGCTGCATGCTGGCAGCAGGTTCCTATTATCCGTATTCATGTAAGCCGGAAGATGTGTTTGAAGCAATCAAGAATAATCATGAAAATTATTTCTTTATTGATGTGCAGTCACGGGGAGCATATCCAAACTATGCCTTAAAGGAGTTTGAGAGAAATGGTTTTGAAATACCGTATAAAGAGAATGATAAGGAAATCTTGAAAGAGAATACGGTTGATTTTATATCCTTCAGCTATTATTCATCAAGAGTAGCGGCCTATAAGCATGAAAGCGAGAAGACAGCGGGAAATATCTTTGAGTCGGTAAAGAATCCGTATTTGAAAGCAAGCGAATGGGGATGGCAGATCGATCCGCTGGGACTGAGGATCACGATGAATGACTTATATGACCGCTATCAGAAGCCATTGTTCATCGTCGAGAACGGCTTAGGAGCAAAGGATGAGGCAGATGCGAATGGGTATGTAGAAGATGATTATCGCATCGCATATTTAAGGGAGCATATCAAGGCGATGAAGGAAGCAATCGAGATCGATGGCGTGGAGCTGTTAGGCTATACGACATGGGGACCGATCGATCTGGTATCAGCAGGAACAGGAGAGATGAGCAAGCGGTATGGATTCATCTATGTAGATAAGGATGATGAAGGAAAAGGAAGCTTAAAGAGAAGCAAGAAGAAGAGCTTTGAATGGTATAAAAAAGTGATTGCTTCCAATGGTGAAGATCTGGATTAGGTGAATTTATGGTTACTTGCGGTGTATCACTTTATCCGGAACAGGAAAAATTAGAAGATATAGAGAATTATTTGAATATGGCTTCTCATTACGGCTTTACCAAAGTATTTACGAGCCTGTTTTCTGTAGAAGGAAGCAGGGAGGAAGTCATTGATTATTTCAAAAAACTGACTGCATTGGCACATCGCTGTAATATGAAGGTCTGCGGTGATTGTAATACAGCTTTCATGAAAAAGATGGGTGCCGATGAAAAAAATCTGAAGGTATTCAAAGAAATGGGAATAGACAGCATCAGAATGGATGTTCCTTATGGTGATGAAAGAGATGTAGCGCTGATCAATAATGCAGAAGGCATTGATATTGAAATGTCCAATGTATTTGTGGAAGCGATTGGGAAAGCAGTTAAAAACGGTGCTGATATCAAGCGGATGAAGGTCTGTCATAATTTTTATCCGCAGAAGTATTCAGCACCTTCACTTGAAGCTGTCATCCGGCAGAATGAATACTGGAAAGAAAGAAATATTCCCGTAGCGATCTTCATCAGTTCGCAACAAAAAGGAACCCATGGGCCATGGCCGCTGAGTGACGGTTTGCCGACGATCGAGGAACATCGTTTATTGCCGATCGAAGTACAGCTGAAACATTGTCTGGCATTGAAAAATGTCGATGAAGTGATCATAGGCAATGTCTTTGCCAGTGAAGCGGAAATGAAAGCTATTGATACAGTGATGAAAAAAGCATGGATCCATGTCCCATATCATGAAGAATTGGGCATGGCGGCAGATATGCTGCCACATGGAGATATCACTCGTATTCCGTTTAAGATCCATATGGAAGAGGGTATCAGGGATATCGAAAAAGAAATCTTGTTAGATTATCCCATCCATACAGATATGGGAGATTGCCTGCATTATATGCTTCGGGATCGCTGGCCGCGAATGTTTTATAGAAACCGTGACATTCCGCCAAGAACCTGTGAAAAGAAATATTTTACACGGGGAGATGTCGTAATTGTCAATGACAATCTGAAACATTACCGAGGAGAATTGCAGATCGTCTTAAAGGATATGGAGGCTGACGGACAGCGCAATCTATTAGGAAGAATTGCTGATGAAGAAATTATGATCTTGGATCATATTAAAGCGAAGGATGTTTTTACCTTTATGGAATGACGGTCGGAATCGTAATTTTGTTGGTGATACTGTCTTGATATTTTCAAAATGAAAGGAAAAAACATATGAATAAAGAAGGCGTTAAAATTGTAACGATTGGCGGAGGAAGCAGTTATACTCCGGAATTGATGAATGGTTTTATAAAAAGATATGAGAAAATGCCAATTCGTGAAATTTGGCTGGTAGATATTGAAGAAGGAAAAGAAAAACTTGAAATTGTAGGAAAAATGGCCCAAAGAATGTGGGACGCTTCACCTTATGATGTGAAGGTTTATTTAACTCTTGATCGAAGAGAAGCATTAAAAGACGCTGATTTTGTTACGACGCAATTTAGGGTAGGATTATTAAATGCCAGGATCAAAGATGAAAGAATTCCATTATCTTATGGATTGATGGGACAGGAAACAAACGGTGCAGGAGGAATATTCAAAGCATTGAGAACTATTCCGGTAATCTTAAGTATTGTGGAAGATATGAAGGAACTGTGTCCGGATGCATGGCTGATCAACTTTACCAATCCAAGCGGCATGGTTACAGAGTCGGTATTGCGATATGGTCATTGGGAAAAGGTTATCGGTTTATGTAATGTTCCAATCGGACTGATGCTGAAAGAGCCGGCTATGTTGAACTTGACACAAGATGATGTCGTATTTAAATTTGCCGGTTTAAATCATTTTCATTGGCATAAAGTATTTGATCGAAAAGGAAATGATATTACTAAAGACATCATTGATAAAATTGTAGAAGGAAAAGCAGATACAGGAACTCCTGCTAATATACAAGATTTGCCATTCTACAAAGAACAATTGTATCAGATGGACATGATCCCTTGTCCGTACCATCTCTATTACTATCGTTATCAGGAAATGCTGGCACATCTATTAGAAGATTATAATGATAATAAATGTCGTGGACAGGTTGTAAAGCAAGTCGAATCTGAATTATTTGAATTATATAAAGATCCTGATTTAAAGGAAATGCCTGAACAATTATCAAAACGTGGCGGAGCTCATTATTCAGATGCTGCATGTGAAACGATCGTATCTATTTATACAAATAGTAATACACATTTGGTCGTAACGACTCGTAATAACGGTGCTCTTCCTGATTTGCCGGCGGATTGTGCAGTTGAAGTATCTTCTTTTATTGGGGCTGCTGGAGCACGGGCAATTTCTTTTGGACCTTTAAAGCCGGCACAAAGGGGATGGCTGCAAGTTATGAAAAATATGGAATTATGTGTAGAAGAAGCGGCAGTAACAGGCGATTATGGATTGCTTCTGCAAGCCTTTATCCTTAATCCGCTCATCCCTTCTGGTGATGATGCCAGACAGGTATTGGATGAATTGTTAATTGCTCATGAGAAATATCTGCCTAAATTTGCTGATAAGATCAATGAATTGAAGAAAAAAGGTGTGATGCCGAAAGATTCTGTCGTTCGTGAATTGATGAAGTAATATAAAAAGCATTTAAATGAGTAATTTGACCTTAATGAAATATAATGGGAAAGAAGAGGTACGTTATTCTTTAAATAAAGATATAGAACTAATAATGATGAAAGTGGCTGTAAAGAAACCTGATGTGTAATTAGGAGCTTACAGCCTTTTTATTGTATAATGAAGAGGGAGGGTAATCTTATGGATCTTTCATTTAAGACAAAAGAAGGCAGATTTAATTATCGTGTCGGAGCTATTATGATTCACGAACAAAAAATATTGATGATGAAGGATGAACAAACGCCTTATTATTACCTGCCGGGTGGCAGGGTCAAGATGAATGAAACAGCAGAAGCGGCACTTTTAAGAGAATTGAAAGAAGAATCAGGCGTTGATGGCAAAATCGTACGGCCATTGTGGTTATGTCAAAGCTTTTTTGAGGAAGATGTCAGCCATGAGCATTTTCATGAATGTTGTCTTTATTTTCTGGTGGATGTTTCAAAGAGTGATAGATTCTCAAGAGGAAATACATTTGTTTTAAATGAAAATGGTCATCGTTTTACGTTTGAATGGATTTCTTTTGACAGGATTGCCAGGGAATATTGTTATCCGTTATTTCTAAAGGAAAAGATATTTGATTTACCTGAACATCTGGAAATGCTGTATGAATATGAATAGGAGATTTTATGAAAGCTTTGAGTGATGAATATATTGAAAAATGTATTGTAAGTGGTCAAAAAGAACATAATCAAACGATTCTTTTAGTGGACTATGATGAAAGGTGGCCTTTCTTATTTGAAAGGGAAAGAAAGCGAATATCCGATATATTAAAAGAAAAAGCCTTGATGATCGAACATATCGGATCAACCTCAGTGATGGGTCTGTGTGCCAAGCCGATCATTGATATCTTGCTTGTTGTGGAAGATGCAGGACGAGAAGAAGATTATATGGAGGCCTTATGTCAGTATGGGTATGTTTTAAGGATCAAAGAGCCTGATTTTGAAGATCATCATATGTTTAAGGGAGTGGATACGGATATCAACTTGCATGTTTTTTCAAAAGGATCAAAGGAAATTGATAAGTATTTGATTTTTAGAGATTATCTGCGCAGTCATCATGAGGCAAAAGAGCTTTATGAAAAGACGAAGAAAGAACTTGCGCAAAAGAAATGGAAGTATGTTCAGAATTATGCGGATGCGAAAAGTGAAGTTATTCAAAAGATCATGGATCGGGCAATAGAAGGATGAAAAAAATAAAAAATGATGAATCAAATAAATTGACAGATAATAAGAGGGGAGCTACAATATAGATACCCTATGGGGGTGTCAGGAGGGATTATATGAAACAGGATTTTGATATTCAGGGGATGAGCTGTGCCGCATGTTCCTCAAGAATTGAAAAAAATGTATCGCAATTAGATGGTGTTGAACAGGTCAGCGTAAATCTTCTGACCAATCATATGCAGGTCAGCTATGATGAGAAGAAGCTGAATGATCAGAAAATCATTGATTGTGTCGTAAATACCGGTTATGGGGCCACGTTGCCGAATCAGGCAGATCATGCAAAGACAGCAGATGTGACTCATGAGGATGAGAGCGAGGGCATGAAGAAACGTTTTATTGCCTCTTTGATCTTTATGATCCCGCTGTTTTATGTATCAATGGGTCATATGGTGGGATTGCCGCTGCCGGCAATTTTATTAGGACATGAAAATGCATTGATTTTCGCATTTACCCAGTTCTTGTTGTGTCTGCCGGTATTGATCATCAATCAAAAATATTTTATCAATGGTTTTAAGGCCTTATTTCATCGTTCGCCAAATATGGATTCGCTGATTGCCATTGGTTCAGGGGCTTCATTTATCTATGGTATCTATGCAATTTATATGTTGGGTTATGGCTTGGGACATATGGATATGGCTCTTGTTGAGAGATATCATATGGAGCTTTATTTTGAAGGGGCTGCGATGATTCTGACATTGATTACCTTAGGTAAATATTTAGAAACGAAATCTAAGGGAAAGACGAGCGAAGCTATCCAGAAGCTGATGAGCCTTTCGGCCAAAGAAGCGATTCTTTTTAAAGATGGTCAGGAAGTAAGCGTGCCTATCGAAGAGGTTAAGGTAGGCGATATCATCGTGTTAAAGCCGGGAATGAGCGTACCGGTCGATGGAGTTGTCATTGAAGGAAATTCCAGCTTTGATGAAAGTGCCATTACGGGTGAAAGTATGCCGGTCGCCAAAGGAAAAGATGATCGTTTGACTTGTGCGACGATCAATCTGGAAGGAACGGTGAAGTTTGAAGCAACCAAGGTAGGCAGTGATACGACCTTGGCTCAGATGATCAAACTGGTGGAAGAAGCCAGCTCATCCAAGGCACCGATCGCTAAACTGGCCGATCAGATTTCCGGAATCTTTGTACCGGTCGTGATCTTAATTTCATTGGTGAGCCTTATCGTATGGCTGGCTGTAGGTCAGACGTTTGAGTTTGCCTTGTCGATTGCTATCAGCGTCTTGGTAATTTCCTGTCCGTGTGCATTGGGACTGGCAACGCCGGTTGCGATCATGGTAGGTATGGGCAAAGGTGCTTCCAATGGTATCCTGATTAAGTCCAGTGAAGCTTTGGAGCTTGCTCATAAGGTAAAAACTGTTCTTTTGGATAAGACGGGTACGATCACAAGCGGTCATCCAAGCGTGAGCGATATCATTTCTTTTGATGATGATCTGTTAAGCATAGCGGCTTCCTTAGAGAAGAGCAGTGAGCATCCGTTAGCCAAAGCAATCATGGATAAGGCTAAAGAAATGCATGTTTCAGAAGCGAAGATTCAGAATTTTGAAGCTGTTTTCGGCAAGGGTGTCAAAGGTGAGATTGACGGAGAGATGGTTTATGGCGGCAATGCGGCTTTCATGAAAGAAAGCGGTATTGATTTAAGCAAGATAGAAGATAAAATGCTTCAATTGGCCGATGAAGGCAAGACACCGTTAGTTTTTGCCAGAAAGGATAAGATCTTAGGTATCATCGCCTGTCTGGATACGATCAAAGAATCCAGCGTTGAAGCGATTGCCAAGCTGCAGAAGCAGGGTATCAAGGTGGTCATGGTGACCGGTGATCATCAAAAGAGTGCGCTGGCGATTCAGAAACAATGTGGCGTTGATGAAGTCATTGCTGAGGTATTGCCTAGTGAAAAGGCCGATGTCGTCAGACGATATCAAAAGGATGGACAACTGGTAGCCATGGTTGGTGACGGTATCAATGATGCTTTGGCACTGACAACGGCTGATGTGGGCATCGCTATCGGTGCCGGCAGTGATATTGCTTTGGAAAGTGCCCAGATCGTTTTGATGAAGGATGATCTGCTGGATGTCAGCAATATGTTTAAGCTGAGCAGGGCGACGATGCGCAATATCAAGGAAAACCTGTTCTGGGCCTTTATTTACAATGCTGTACTGATTCCATTGGCAGCGGGCGTCTTCTATCCGTTGCTTGGATGGAAGCTGAATCCGATGATCGGAGCGGCAGCCATGAGCTTCAGCTCGGTATCGGTCGTGACAAATGCATTGCGTTTAAGAAGGTTTAAGTTTGATTCAGCCCATGAAGTAAAAGCTGATAAAGCAGTTAAGACTGAAATGAAAGAAGTTAAGGAGGAGAAAAAGATGAATCAGAAGTTAGTTAAAATTGAAGGTATGATGTGTATGAATTGTGTTCACCATGTGGAGAAAGCCTTGAAAAGCATTGAAGGTGTCAGCGTGGAGGTTTCTCTGGATGAGCATCATGCAATCGTAACCAGTCCACAGGAAATCAGTGATGATCTGATCCGATCAAAAGTGGAGGAAGAGGGCTATAAAGTCGTAAGCATCGAGCCTTATGAGAGCAGATAAGAAAAAAATCACGCGTTTGCTGAATACGGCAAAAGGACAGCTGAACGGTATTTCAAAAATGATCGAAGAGGATCGTTACTGTATTGATATTTCAACACAGATCATGGCAGCGCAGGCGATTTTGAACAAGGTGAACAATGAAATTCTGCGGGCACATATGACTCACTGTGTAAAAGAAGCGTTTGAAGAAGGAAATGGCGAAGAAAAGGTGAATGAGATCATCGACATACTGGAAAAAATGTACAAATAAATCTGTTGACGTAGAGTTTGTGGTATGGTATTATTTCATCTGTATAAAAACCCGATATAAGGGGGAGTAGCTGATGAAGAAATTCATTATTACATTCGTCAACACGCTTCTAAAAAGCCGGATGTGATTATCTTTGATGATAAGCAAGACCTTTATTCAACATGTTGTGGATAAGGGTTTTTTATTTTAGTTGGGAGGAACTATGTTAACTAAAACGACAAAACAGATTGAAGAAGCACTGGATACCAGCGCGCAGAGTGGTCTGACAAGTGCTCAGGTTGCGAAAAGACTTGAGGAAAACGGCTACAATGAGCTGGCGGAGCAGAAAAAGGAAAGCCTTTTGATCAAGTTTTTAAATCAATTTAAGGATACGCTGGTGATCATACTGCTGATTGCAGCGGTGGTATCGATTGCAGTAGAGCCGGGAGAATGGATCGATAGCTTGATCATCCTGGTCGTTGTCATGGTCAATGCGATCCTGGGTGTCATGCAGGAAAGCAAGGCTGAAAAAAGCCTGGAGGCCTTGCAGAAGCTGAGCGCACCGACAGCCAAGGTCATTCGTAACAATCAGCCGATGGTCGTTGATGCGAAGGAACTGGTCGTAGGAGATCTGTTGATTTTGGAGGCCGGAGATTGCGTAGGCAGTGATGCCCGCATCATTGAAAGCCATAATCTGCAGATCGATGAATCAGCCTTGACAGGAGAAAGCGTACCGGTGCATAAGAGTGCAGAACCGCTGGAAAGCGAAGATATGCCGTTAGGTGATCGTGTGAACATGGCTTATCAGTCTTGTAATGTCACTTATGGACGCGGACGGGCCATCGTTACATCGACGGGCATGCAGAATGAGGTTGGTAAGATTGCCGATATGCTGATGAATGAAAAGCAGGAATTGACACCGTTACAGGTCAAGCTGAATGAAATCGGTAAAGTGATCGGTATCATGTGTATTGCTATCTGTATCATCGTATTTGCCATGGAATATTTCAGTGGCTTGGAATCACTGCTGGAAGCTTTCAAGACAAGTATTGCCCTGGCAGTTGCGGCAATTCCTGAAGGTCTTGCAACTATCGTTACGATCGTATTAGCTTTATCTGTACAGAAGATGGTCAAGCATCATGCCATCGTAAGAAGACTGCCGGCCGTTGAAACGCTGGGAAGTACTTCGATCGTATGTTCAGATAAGACAGGAACGCTGACGCAAAACAAGATGACCGTCCTTGAGGTTTACAGCAAGGAAGGTTTAAAGTCGTTAGATGATGCGAACAGTGAAGATGAAATCCGGATGTTGAATTATTTTACGCTGTGCAGCGATGCGCAGATCAAAGATGGCAAGGAAATCGGTGATCCTACGGAAATTGCTTTGGTTGCTGCTTCTTTGAAAAAGAATTATTCTAAGGAAGAACTTGCGAAGACATATAAAAGAGGAGAAGAACTTAGCTTTGACTCTGACCGTAAGATGATGAGTGTGTTTTATGAAGTAAATGGTGAAATCATTTCGATTACTAAAGGTGGCTGTGATGTTGTCTTAAATAAATGTGATAACGCTGATGTCGATAAGATCATGGAAGCCAATAATACGATGGCAGATAAAGCGTTGCGTGTATTGGCAGTAGCCATTCGTAAATGGGATAAGATGCCGGAAACGATTGATTTTGATACCGTTGAAAATCATTTGACCTTTGTAGGTTTGGTCGGTATGATCGATCCACCTCGTCCGGAGGCCAAGGAAGCAATTGCTACCGCTAAAAAAGCCGGTGTACGTACGATCATGATCACAGGTGACCATATCAATACAGCAAGTGCCATTGCGAAAGAACTCGGTATCCTGACTGAAGGAACGCGTGCTGTCAGTGGCAGTGAATTAAGCAATATGAGCGATGAAGAGCTGATGGAGCATATCGAAGAATACTCTGTATATGCACGTGTTGCTCCTGAACATAAGGTAAGAATTGTCAATGCCTGGCAGTCAAAGGGACATGTTGTTGCTATGACGGGTGATGGTGTCAATGATGCTCCTGCTTTGAAAACAGCTGACATTGGCTGTGCGATGGGTATTACGGGTACTGATGTTGCCAAGAGTGCGGCGGCAATGGTATTGACGGATGACAACTTTGCGACGATCATTACTTCGATTCGTGAGGGCCGCGGAATCTTTGATAACATCCAAAAGGATGTACAGTATCTCTTATCCAGCAATATCGGTGAAGTATTGACTATTTTCTTAGCTTCTTTGATTTCAATCGTGATACCTGGAAGCGGCTTTGGTGTTCCGCTGCTGCCGATTCATTTATTGTGGGTCAATCTGATTACTGACTCTTTGCCGGCATTTGCACTGGGTCTTGAACCGACAGAAGAAAATATCATGGATCGCCAGCCACGTAAGAAAGATGAGGACTTCTTCTCAAACGGTCTGATGTTTACGATCATCTGGCAGGGAATCATGGTAGGAACTTTAACCTTGATTTCTTACGCTTTTGGAGAAAGCATCAATCACGAAACAGGAATGACCATGGCCTTTGTGACCTTATCAGCTGCCCAGCTTTTCCATTCTTTCAATGTGAAAAGCCATGCCAGTGTTTTCTCTAAACAGATCTTCAACAATAAGTATCTGTGGGGAAGTGCTTTATTAGGAGCAGGCCTGCAAGTCGTGATCATCAATATTCCGTTCTTTGCGAATATCTTTAAACTGGTACCACTTTCACCAATATGTGTGCTTGTTTCGGTAGGTTTGGCCTTCTCAACGATCATCATTGTCGAGATCGTAAAACTGATCAAACGTATCGTCAAAAAATAAATATCATATCAGCAGTCGTAAATGACTGCTGGTTTTTTAAAATAAGAGTCAAAATTTAGACACATGAGGACAG